>SCVU01000578.1 GCA_004296785.1 Planctomycetota bacterium | reverse complement strand
CGCCTCGCTTCCATCAGCAGCGCGTCGCGCTGCTGATGGAAGCGAGGCGGGCTCAATTCATCCAAGTCGGCGGAATCGAGGCGGGCTCCGTACATCCGAGGCGGGCTCGGTACGTCGCGCCGCGTCAGCGCAACAAGTCCGGCCCGCGCTCGACCTTCGCGCTCGTCGCGTAGCGGCGCAGCTCGGTCGCGAGCTCGATGCGATCCGGCCGCCGCGATTGGAGCTCGTTGCGCAGTTCCGCCGCGACGCTCGCGTACTCGACCGCGCCGCGCGCGTCGAGCTTGTAGATCGCGAGCCCGCCGCGATCGGCGATCGGATCCGTGACGCCGCCGACCTCGAGCGCCGCGAGCGCCGCGCGCTTCTCGCCGCCGAGGCGCTCGGGCACGACGTGGCCCGGCACGCGGCCGCCGAGCGCGCGCGTCGCGCCGTCCTCGCTCTGTGCGCGCGCGAGCGCCGCGAACTCGGCCCCGCCGCGCGCGCGCTCGACGAGCTCGCGCGCGCGCTTCTCGAACGCGGCGTGGCGCTCGACGGCCTGCTGCAGCGCGACCTCCGGCGCAGGCGGCGGATCGACGGGCGCTGCGAGCGGCGGCAGCAGGAAGATCCAGCTCACCACGAGTCCCTTGCCGCCGGGACCGTAGCGCTCCTCGAACAAGGCGCGCACCGCCGCGTCGTCGATCCGGCGCCGCTGCAGCATCAGCCGCTCGAGCGGGCGCAGCACGCGCCAGCGCTCGTCGAGCTCGCGCTTCCAGTGCGCTTCGTCGCGGTAGTGCGCCTTCAGCGCGGAGTCCCTGCGCGCGACGTTGCCGCCGAAGTCCTCGACGAGCACGCGCTGCATCTCCTCGGCGATGCACTGCTCGATCTCCGCGTCGCCGACCGTGATCCCCGCGGCCGCGGCCTCGCGCAGCATCGCGCGCTCGCCGGCGAACTGCGCGGCGCGCTCCTCGCCGAGCTTCGCGCGCAGCCACGCGCCGAACGCGCGGCGCGAGACCTCGACGCCGCGCGTGCGCAGCACGATCTCCGCCGGGTCGCGCGGATGCGCGGCGTCGAACGGCGCCTTCAGCGCGGGCAGGAGCTCGGGCGACAGGTCGCCGCCGGCGCGCTCGCGGACCGCCGAGACCTCCTGCGCGTCCGGCGGCGCGTCGCGCAAGTACGCGATCAGCGCGTCCTTCTCGGACTCGAGGTCGAGCATCCGCGATTCGAGGATGCGCATCAGGTAGAACGAGTTCTCGACGCGCATCACCGGCGACAGCTCGCCCGCGTGAAGGAACGAGATCGCGAGCAGCACGTTCTGCGGCCAGTCGTCCAGGCGCAGCGGCTCGTCCATCACGCCGCCCTTGGCGCGCGTGAGCGGATCGTCGCTGTTCTCCTTCGCGATGTCGCCGAACGACGCGCCGTTCTGCACCTGCTGGCGGTACAGGTTCATGCGCGCCTTCGTCTGCTGCACGATGCGCTGGCGCTCGGCCAGGACCTGCTCGCCGGTCGCGCCCGGCGGCGGCGTGGGGAACTTCAGGTCGGCTCGTATCAACTGCACGCGCAAGTAGCGCGACGACTGTCCGTAGCGGCGCTCGAACTCGCGCTGCACGAGCTCCTTCGTGATCTTGCGCGTCGCGAGCGCGATCGATTCGGCCAACATGTCGCCGCGCAGCTCGAGGCTGCGGCGCACGCGGTACCCGTTCTCCGACAGGCCGTTCGCGGCGAGCTCCTCGACCCAGCGCGCCTTGACGCCGCCGTGAG
>SCVU01000577.1 GCA_004296785.1 Planctomycetota bacterium | reverse complement strand
GCCATTTGGGCCCGCCTCGTTTCCGCCGCGTCCGGACGCGGCCGCGGCGGAAACGAGGCGGGCCCAAATGGCGCCAACTCGCCGGAGTCGAGGCGGGCTCGGTACTGGTGGGATAGGCTGAAAGCAGCCATGCTCCCCCGCTCGCTCGGTTCCCTGGGCGCGTTCGCCGCGCTCGCGCTGTGCCTGGCGAGCTGCGCCGGCTCGGGCGCTCGCCCCCGCCTGCTGCAGTCGTCGGTGCACCGCGAAGGCGATCGGTGGATCGCCGCCGGCCGCGTGCACGGCGACACGTCCGCCCACGCGGCGGCGCGCGAGCTCGTGATCGAGGTCTGCGACGCCGCAGGTCGCACCCTCGCGACCGCGTCTACACGGGCCGAGCTCGCGCCGCGCACTTCGCCGCGCGTCGCGCACGGCTGGGACGGCTCGTTCCGCGTCGCCTTGCCGGCCGCCATCGGCAGCGACCCGGTCGCCGTGCGGGTGCGTACCGCCGGCGCCTCGCAACGCGTACCCTGAGCCGGGTGGTTGCGAAGGTTGTGCCTATAACGTAATCTAAAAACCTGATGAAGGCGAAGATCCTGCTCGGCGTCGTCGGCGGCGTGCTGGTGCTCGGTGCGCTGCACGTCTGGATCAACGTGGGCTTCGACAAGTTCACGCAGGAGGTCGGCAACGCCGTCAGCGGCGAGCGGAAGGAATTCACGATCGGGTTCCTGCCCGTGACCTGCCACCTCACCTGTCCGGTCGTCGACTGGACGAACGTGCACTCGTCGAGCGGAGCGCTGTACACGCCGAAGCGCTACTCGGAGTTCCCGACGATGTGCGAGGACCTGAGCAACGGCACGCTGCAGGGCGCCTTCCTCAACGCGCCGCTGACGATCGCGCTCGTGCAGAAGGGCGTGCCGGTCAAGCTCGTCTCGCTCGGCCACCGCGACGGCTCGGCGATCGTCGTCGCGACGAACTCGCACATCACCGAGTTCAAGCAGCTCAAGGGCAAGCGGATGCTGATCCCTTCGAAGTTCTCGAACCAGCAGCTGTGGTTGCAGCGACTGTGCAAGGAGAACGGGATGCAGCTGTCGGAGCTCACGACGCTCGCGTGTCCGCCGCCCGACATGCCCGCGATGCTCGCGTCGGGCAGTGCGGATGCCTACTGCGTCGGCGAGCCGCACTGCGCGCGCGCCGAGATGGACGGCAGCGGGCGCGTGCTGCTGCAGGCCAAGGATTCCTGGCCCGGCTTCATCTCGTGCGCGTTCGTCGTGCGACAGGACGCGCTCGACACGCATCGCGAGCTGATCCAGGAGGTCGTGAACGGCATCGCCGGTTCGGGCCTGTGGCTCGAGCAGGGCGTCGACAACCGCTTCGCGGCGGCCGACGTCGTCGGCAGCGTCTACTACAACCAGAAGCCCGAGCTGTTGAAGTGGGTGCTGTCGAAGCCCGTCGACCGCGTGCGCTACGACGACCTCGCGCCCGAGCAGGGCGACTTCGACGAGATCATGCAGATCGGGATCGAGATCGGCATGTTCAAGGAGCCGCTGGCCTTCGAGAGGTACGTCGACGCGAGCTTCCACGCCAACGTCCCGCACAAGCCGATCCCGATGCCGCCGAACGACGGGCAGGGACGCGTCGTCGCCGTCGCGGCGGCCAAGCCGCCCGCGCCCGCGGCGAATCCCGCGGCTCCGGCCGCTCCGAGCGCGGCGCCCGCGTCGAATCCCGCGAAGTGAAGACGCGCTACGAAAAGTGGCTGCTGCCGCTGTGCGTGCTGGCGGCGCTGCTCGTCCTGTGGTCGCTGTGGGCGAGCGGCGGCAGCGGCGGCGCAACCGACTTCCCGACGCCGCTCGAAGTCGTGCGCGGCTTCGCCGATCAGTTCCAGACCAAGCCGGGGGAGCGCGCGCCGATCATCGTGCGCCACGTCGTGTCGAGCTTGTTCCGCACGTCGAGCGGCTTCCTGCTCGCGGTCGCGCTCGGCGTCCCGATCGGGCTCGCGATGGGTTGGTACTCGCGCGTGTTCTACGCGCTGAACCCGCTCGTGCAGCTGTTGCGCCCGATCTCGGCGATCGCGTGGATCCCGATCGCGATCATGATCTTCAACCGCGACGATCCGCGCTCGATCCTGCTGATCTTCATCGCGTCGCTGTTCCCGATCGTCGTGTCGAGCGCGGCCGCCGTGCGCTCGATCCCGCAGGTCTACATCCGCGCGGCCGAGAACTTCGGCGTCAGCGGCTGGGCGCTGTTCCGCAAGGTGGTGCTGCCGGCGTGCCTGCCGCAAATCGTCACCGCGCTGCGCGTCGCGTTCGGCATCGCGTGGATCGTCGTCGTCGCGGCCGAGATGGTCGCGGTGCAGGAGGGCCTCGGCTGGCTGATCATCGACGCGCGCTATCAGGGCGCGCGCACGGACCTGATCGTCGGCACGATGATCCTGATCGGGTTGATCGGGCTCACGCTCGACACGCTGATGCGCAAGCTCGAGAACCTCGACCAAGTGCGCTGGGGGATCACGCGCCGTGACTGAGTCGAAAGCGACGAACGAGCCGAAGGTGCGGATCCGCGGTCTCTCGAAGGCTTTCCGCGACAACGGACACGCCGGCGTCGAGGTGCTCGACAACGTCGATCTCGACGTGCGCGCCGGCGAGTTCATGTGCCTGCTCGGTCCGTCGGGCTGTGGCAAGTCGACGCTGCTCAACGTGCTCGGCGGCTTCGAGCGCTTCGACGCGGGCACGGTCGCGATCGACGGCGCGCCGGTCGCGGGGCCCGATCCGCGGCGCGTGTTCGTGTTCCAGGAGTACGGGATCTTCCCGTGGATGTCCGTGTGGGACAACATCGCGTTCGGGCTCGCGAGTCGCTCGTCCGACGACAAGCACCGGATCACGGATCACTACATCGAGCTCGTCGGGCTCAAGGGATTCGAGCGCACGTTCCCGCAGCAGCTGTCGGGCGGCATGCGGCAGCGCGTCGCGGTCGCGCGCGCGCTCGCGGTCGACCCCGACATCCTCTACATGGACGAGCCGTTCGCCGCGGTCGACTCGCTGACGCGGCTCAAGCTGCGCTCGGAGCTGATCCGGATCTGGCAGCAGGAGAAGAAGACGATCCTGTTCGTCACGCACGACATCGACGAGAGCGCGCAGCTCGCGCAGCGCGTCGTCGTGATGAGCACGCGGCCGGCGCGGATCAAGACGATCGTCGATCTGTCGGACCTGCCGTACCCGCGCGACATCGACAGCCCGGAGTACATCCGCGCGCGCGATCGGCTGTTCGCGGAGATGGGCGTCTCGACGCGCGTGTAGCGCGTCGGACGTACGGAGCCCGCCTCGGAGGTACGGAGCCCGCCTCGATTCCGCCGACTTGGATGAATTGAGCGCGCCTCGCTTCCATCTGCATCGCG
>SCVU01000576.1 GCA_004296785.1 Planctomycetota bacterium | reverse complement strand
GGTCCTGGTGCACGGCCCGCAGGGCGCGCCGGCCGTGCTCGCGATGTCGGCCGGTGCCGCGAACCTCGGGTTCAGCGGGTTCGAGGGCATGCTGTGGATCGGACCCTCGGGGCTCATCTCGACGTTCGTGCTGACGCTCCAGGGACAAGAGCTGCCGACGGCGAAGAGCTTCACGCTGCCGCCGCTCGCCGGCCTCGAAGGCGTCACCGTGTGGTTCCAGGCCGTGTATCCGACGTTGCCGGGCGAGTTCAACGCGCAGCAGATGCTGATCGGCAACGCGTCGGAGATCGTGCTGCGCCACTAGCGGCGCGGATCGCGGACCCGCGGTGACCGCCGCGCGTGGGCTAGAATCGGCGCGATGCACAAGCGCGTGCTCGTCCTGCTCGCCGACGGTTTCGAGGAGATCGAGGCCGTCGCGATCGTCGACACGCTGCGCCGCGCCGATCTCGAGGTCGTGACCGCCGCGCTGCGCGCCGATCCGTCGCGGATCGTGCACGGAGCGCACGGCATCGACCTCGCGGCCGATCGCGAGCTCGACGCCTGCATCGGCCCGAATGCGCCGCCGTTCGCGGCGCTCGTGCTGCCCGGCGGCATGCCCGGCACGCAGCACCTCGGCGACGATCCGCGCGTGCTCGAGCTCATCCGCGCGATGCACGCGGCCGGCAAGCTCATCGCGGCGATCTGCGCGGCGCCGAGCGTGCTCGCGAAGGCCGGCGTGCTCGAGGGCGTCCCGGCGACCTCGTTCCCGGGCTTCCAGGGCAAGCTCGCCGGCGCGCACGTCGAGCGCGAGCGCCGCGTCGTGGTCGCCGGCAGCATCGTGACGAGCCAGGGGCCCGGTACGGCGATCGAGTTCGCGCTCGAGCTCGTGCACATGCTCGTGGGCTCCGCCCGTGCGACCGAGCTCGAACGCGCGATGATCGTGAACGTGCCGGCGGCGCTGCCCGCGCATCGCGCTTGAAGCCGCCGCTGTCCGCGCCGAGCGTGTTCGAGGAGATCGTGCGGCTGCAGCGCGAGGGCCGAGATTGCGCGCTGTGCACGATCGTCGCGACGCAGGGCTCGACGCCGGGCAAGGAGATGATGAAGCTGCTCGTGCGCGACGACGGCACGTTCGTCGGCACGGTCGGCGGCGGTTGCCTGGAGGCCGAGGTGCTCGAGGCGGCGCTGGCGAGCCTGCGCGACGAGCGCTCGCGGATGCTCGAGTTCGCGCTGAACGAGCGCGACTGGCCCGACAGCGGCCTCGTCTGCGGCGGGCGCGTGCAGGTCTACGTCGAGCCGATCACCGAGCCGCGGCTGTACCTGTTCGGCGGCGGGCACGTGTCGGCTGCGATCGCGCGCATCGCGCGCTCGTGCGGCTTCCACGTCACGGTCGGCGACGACCGGCCGGAATTCGCGACGCGCGAGCGGCACCCGGACGCGCAGGCGCACGTCGGCGCGCCGTTCGACGAGCAGGCGCGCGCGGTCGCGGCCGTCCGGCGCGCGTTCGTCGTCGTCTGCACGCGCGGGCACGACGAGGACGGCGCGATCCTCG
>SCVU01000575.1 GCA_004296785.1 Planctomycetota bacterium | reverse complement strand
GACCGCGATGCACGCCGCGCTCGCGCTCTCGCGCACGCTCGCGCCGCAGATGACGGGTCGCGAAGCACAGACGCACGACCAGGTGATCGTGCGCCGGCCCGCCTACAAGTCGCGCAAGAGCGCGAAGCGCGTCGAGAAGAAGCACGGCTGAGCGCGCGTCGTCCGGCGCGGCGATGACCGCGCGGCCGGCGAACTCCGCCGCGTCAGCCAAGCTGCGCCGCGTCAGCCGAGCTACGCCGCGTCAACGCAGCCGCACGTTGACGCGCGGACCGAACTTGCGCGTCACGCAACCGGGCCGGCGCAGGAACAGCTGATCGCGCTTCTCGCCGCTGCGCGCATCGCCGCGCTGGCGCATCTCGGCGGCGAACACCTTCGCCGCGAGCAGCCCCGCGCGCTCGGTCCGGTGCTCGCTCACGATCGTCCGCTCGAAAGGCATCTCGTCGGCGAGCTCGGGCGACCAGCGCGCGTGCACGACGTGCCACAGGTCCGAGGTGACGGCCGGGCAGCCGTTGCCGTTCAACAGTTCGTGGATCATGCGAGGTCGCGCTGGTGGGCGCACTCCTGCGACCCGGTCCCCCACGGTACGCGACGTGGTCACGCACCGATAGCAAAACCGCGCCGGATCACTTGCCGGCAGGCGCGTGATCGGCGCGCAGGTGCTCGCGCAGCGGATCGCGGCCGAAGTCGCGCGCGAAGTCGCGCCACATGCAGTGCGCGTGGTTCGCGCCGTTCAGCACGTTCACGTACTCGACCGAGGCGCCCGGGCGCTCGAGCGCGTAGTAGCAGGCCTTGCCCGCATCGGGCTCGCCGTGCCACACGAAGCGCGCGCGTTCGAGCTCGGCGCGCAGCGCCTCGATCTCGCGCTCGGCGAGCGCGCCGCGCAGCTCGCGCGCGTGCAGCTCGAAAAGCGCGACGAAGCGCGTGCGCTGCTCGGCCGAGAGCTCGCGCACCGGGATGCCGCGCTCCTCGGTCGGTGCGACGACCACGCTCGGCTCGTACAGCACCTCCGCGGGCACTTCGGCCGAGCCGGCGCGCTGGCGCTGCTCGAGCGTCAGCGACGCGGCGAGCTCGCGCGCGAGCTGCTCGCGCGCGCCGAGCACGGAGAGCCCGGCGCGCGCGCCATCCGTCACCCGCGCCGGGTTCGCGCCCCAGAACAGCGGCGTCGTCGTAGTCGCTCCGCCGACGTGCGTGAAGTGCACGGACACGTGGTGGCCTTCGACGCGCCAGCTCCAGCGCTCGCCGCCGGGCTCGCCGCACACGAGCACGTGGTAACGCCCCGGATCGCGGATCGACTGCGCGACGCCGCGCGCGCGGTCGAGATCGAGCAGCACCTGCTCCAGCACCACGATGCCCTCGAACGTCTGCATGCCCTCCTTGGAGAGGCCGCTCGCGAACAAGCGACGCGCGGCCAGGCGCGACGCGTCGCCGAGCGCGCCGAGCGCGATGCCCGCGCGCTCGCGCGGCACGAAGTGCCAGTCGGTGCGCGCGGTCGCATCGAACTCCGCGGTCGCCTGCGCGCGCTCGGCGTCCGAGAGCGAGGCGAGGAACGCGCGCGCGGCGCTGGTCTGCAATTCGGCCGGCGTCTCGGCGCGCGGCGCGAACAGGGCGGCGGTGGCGATGAACGCCGCGGCGAGCGCGATCGGCAGTAGGGTGCGCATCGCCCCAGGCTAACCGAACGCGTTGCGAGCGTTCAGAGATTGCCGAGCGTGATCGCTTCCGTCGGGCAGTTGCGCGCGCAGGCGTGGTCGCGCGTGCACTCGTAGTTCGAGAGCTTGCGCACCTCGGCCTTCGGCCAGCCCGCGCGGAACGCCTCGGTCTCGCACATCACCTGGCACAGACCGCAGCCGATGCACGCGACCGGATCGATGCGCACCGTCACGTAGTCGCGCGTCTCGACCGGGCACGCGAGCCCGTCGATCACGTCGTCGCGCACGAGGTGGCGCGTGCCGGCGTGCGAGAGCAGCACGCGCCGCGTGGCTTCCTCGCCCAGGCGCACGATTTCCTGCACGTCGTCGAAGTCGAAGCGCGCGAGGTGCGCGACCTTGGGCTGGATCAGCACGACCTTCTCGTTGACGTGCATGTGGAGCTGCTGCTCGGTCAGCACCTCCTCGGCGATCTCGAACGCGCGGAACAGCGTCGTCGCGATGCGGTCGCGGTAGTTCGGCGTCTTGAACGTGCCCTTGACCGTCAGGTCGACGGCGATGATCAGGTCGGGCTCGAGCGACTTGGCGAAGCGCAGCGGGATCGCATCGACGATGCCGCCGTCCATGTAGTGAAAGCCGTCGCGCTCGAGCGGCTCGAAGATGCCCGGCAGCGCGCACGAGCTGTAGACGGCGTCGACCAGCGGGATGTCCTGCATGCCCGGCATCCCCCACAGCACCATGCCGCCCGTCTCCAGGCGCACCGCGTTGCAGAAGAACGGCACCTTGAGCTCGCCGAAGGCCGCGGGCGGCAGGATCTCCGCCAGGCGCGCCTTGAACGTGTCGCCGCGGTACATCGACGGCACGCGCATGCCCTTCAGCAGGAACTTCACGAAGTTCAGGCGGAAGTAGTCGCCCTTCTGCACGCTCGAGATCAGCGACTCCATCTGCGCGATCGAGTAGCCGCCCGCGGCCATCGCGCCGATCAGCGAGCCGATGCTCGTGCCGACGATCGCGTCGAAGTGGATGCCGAGCTGCGCCATCGCCTTCAGCACGCCGATGTGCGCCATGCCGCGCATGCCGCCGCCGCCGAGAACGAGCACGATGCGCGGACGGCGCATGCGCCGCCACGGGATCATCGCGGTCTTCGTCAACGAGGGGTGCGTCACGAAACAGTGCCGAAAGAGGAGCGCTCGCGGAAGGAACTTCCAGCCGTGGATCGGCCGTTTCCGTCCGCGGCTGTAGCGCGCGAGCGCGCGCGAGGCCGGGTCCAGCCGTGGAAGTGCCCGGACCGATTGTCTACACCTCGGTTCCCCGCCCGATGAGCGCCTCCCCCACCTCGCGCGCCGGCGCTCCCATCGTCATCGCGGCGGGATTGCGTTTGCCGCAGGCGCGCGCGGGCGGCCGCTTCGCCGCCGAGGACGCCGGGTCGCTCGGCGCCCGCGTCGCGCGCGAGCTCGTCGCGCGCACCGGCATCGACGCGGCCGCGCTCGACGAAGTGATCGTCGGCTGCGTCGGACCGCCGCACGACCAGGCCAACATCGGCCGCGTGATCGCGCTGCGCGCCGGCGTGCCGCGCCAGGTGCCGGCCTACACCGTCGGCCGCAACTGCGCGAGCGGGATGCAGGCGGTGAGCGACGCGGTGACGCGCATCGAGGCCGGGCGCGGCGAGCTGTTCCTGTGCGTCGGCGTCGAAGTGATGAGCGCCTACCCGCTGATCTTCAACCGCCGCGCGACCGCGTTCTTCGCACGCCTCGCTGCGGCGCGCTCGCTCGGCGCACGCCTCGCCGCGTTCGCGAGCTTCCGACCGGCGCTGCTCACGCCGCGGATCGCGCTGACGGAGGGGCTCACCGATCCGACCAACGGCCTGATCATGGGCAAGACCGCCGAGATCCTCGCGCGCGAGTTCGGGATCACGCGCGAGGAGGCCGATCGCTTCGCGCTGCAGAGCCACCAGCGCGCGAAGCGCGCGCGCGACTCCGGCCGCCTCGCGCAGGAGATCGCCGCGCACCTGCCGGCGGGCGCGCGCGGCGACGACGCGCCGCTGCAGCACGACGACGGGATCCGCGACGAGCAGTCGCTCGAGGCACTCGCGAAGTTGAAGCCGTACTTCGAGAAGCCCGACGGCCAGGTCACGGTCGGCAACTCGTGCGGGATCACTGACGGCGCGACCGCGCTCGTCGTGACGACCGAGCCGCGCGCGCGCGCGCTGGGCCTCAAGCCGCTGGCGATCGTGCGCTCGCTCGCGTGGGCCGGTTGCGATCCGGCGCGCATGGGCCTGGGGCCGGTGTACGCGAGCGCGAAGGCGCTCGCGGAGACCAAGCTGCGCGTCGACGACCTCGGCACCATCGAGATCAACGAGGCCTTCGCCGCGCAGGTGCTCGCGTGCGCGAAGGCGTTCGCGAGCGCGGAGTTCGGCAGCCGCGAGCTCGGCCGCGCCGACGCGCTCGGCGAGCTCGATCCCGCGCGCCTCAATCCCAACGGCGGCGCGATCGCGCTCGGCCACCCGGTCGGCGCGACCGGCGCGCGCCTGATCCTGACGGTCGCGCACACGCTCGCGACGACCGACTCGCCGTACGGCCTCGCGACGCTGTGCATCGGCGGCGGGCAGGGCGGCGCGTGCGTGCTGGAGCGCTGCGACGCGTGATCGATCTCGCCGGACTGCCGCTGCCGCCGAATGCGCCGCCCGAGCGCTCGTGCGTGCGCCTCGAGCGGCCCGAGCCCGGGCTCGTCGTGCTCGTGCTCGATCCGCCGCACCGCTCGCTCGCGGTGTTCGACGCGCCGCTGCTGCGCGATCTCGACCTCGCGCTCGACGAGCTCGAGCGCGATGCCGCGCTGCGCGCGCTCGTCGTCACCGGTCGCGAGCCGCTCGCGTTCGCCGCGGGCGCCGACGTGAAGGCGATCGCGGAGATCGCCGATCCGGCGGTGGCGGCGCGCTACGTGCGCGCGGGCCAGCAAGTCTTCCAGCGACTGCACGCGCTGTCGCGCGGCGGCGGCGGGCGCGCGACGGTCGTCGCAGCCGTCGGCGGCCCGGTGCCCGGCGGCGCGTGCGAGATCTGCCTCGCGTGCGATCGCATCGTGCTCGCGAACCACGAGAAGACGCGCATCGGGCTGCCCGAAGTGCGCCTCGGCATCATCCCCGGTTGGGGCGGCTCGCAGCGGCTGCCGCGGCGCGTCGGCGTGCCGAACGCGCTGCAGGCGATCCTGCAGGGGCGGCTGTACGTGCCGTACCTCGCGCACAAGCTGGGGATCGTCGACCGCCTCGCTGCGCCGCAGGATCTCGTGCGGATCGCGAGCGCGATCGCGCTCGGGCGAGTGCCGTGCGCGCGGCGCGAGCGCGGCGTGTGGAGCGCGCTCGTCGATCGCAATCCGCTCGCGCTCGCCGTGATCCGCTCGCAGGCGAGGAAACAGATCCTCGCGGAGACGAAGGGCCACTACCCGGCGCCGCTCGAAGCGCTCGAACTCGTCTGCGCGGCCGCGGGCACGCCGCTCTCGCGCGGACTCGAGCGCGAGGTCGCGGCGGTCGGCCGCCTGTCGACCGGACCGATCGCGAAGTCGCTCGTCGCGATCTTCCTCGCGTCGGAGGAAGCGAAGAAGCTCGGCAAGCGCGCCGATGGATCGAGCGCGCCGGCCGTGCGGCGCGGCGGCGTGATCGGCGCCGGCGTGATGGGCGGCGCGATCGCGAGCCTGATGGCCGAGAGCCGCATCGACGTGCG
>SCVU01000574.1 GCA_004296785.1 Planctomycetota bacterium | reverse complement strand
TGCTGGCGCCGCTGTTCCCGGGCGCGGGCTTCGAACTCTTCCCGAGCGGCACGCCGGTGCAGCTGCAGGCGCACGGCGCGTTCCCGCCGATCGTGCGCACGACGCCGGGCCAGCCGCAGCTCGCGCGGCTCGAGCTCGGCGGCCTGCACGTGACCTTCAACGTGCAGGCGCAGCAGGGCACGCTGCCGTGGCTCGTGCTGTGCGCGTCGGGCGGCGCGGGGCTCAATCTCTCCGCGCAGCCGGACGGCACGCTCTCGGCCACGCTCTCGAATCTCGCGCTGTCGGCGACCGTGATCGAGGCGCGCGCGGGCACCGATCCCGCGGTCCTCACGCAGGGCCTCGATTTCCTGACCGCGTTGCTCGTGCCGCAGCTCTCCGAGCTGATCGGCGCGGTGCCGCTGCCTTCGCTCGAGGCGCAGGGCCTCGCGCTCACGCCGAACGAGATCAAGCTCGTCGGCGGCAACTCCGAGTACGCGGGCTTCTACGGCCAGCTCTCGATCGTCCCCGGACCGTGAACCCGATGCATCGCAACCTCACGCTCGTCGCACTCGCGCTCGTCGCCTCTTCCTGCACCGTCGAGACGAGGACCGCGCCGCCGACCGCGGCCGCCGCGCCCGCTCCCGCCGCACCCGCACCGACCGCCGCCGTCGCGCCCGCTTCGTCGAAGCCGCTCGTCTTCCGCGCGCAGCCGGGTTGGGTCGAGCAGCAGCCGGCGAACACCATGCGCAAGGCGCAGTACGAACTGCCCGCGGCGGAAGGCGACGTCGATCCCGCGACGCTGATCGTGTTCTCGTTCGTCGGCGGCGGCGGTTCGTTCGAAGCGAACGTCGAGCGCTGGGCGTCGCAGATCACGCAGGCCGACGGCGGCGACACGCGCAAGGTGATGAAGGTGTGGGACGACAGCGCGAACGGCGTGCTCGTGCGGCGCTTCGACGCGTCCGGTCACTACCGCGCGGAATCGCCGCCGGGCTCGGGCAACTACGTCGAGAAGGACGGCTGGCGCCTGGCGACGCTGACGGTCGCGGGCTCCGACGGCGTGGCGCAGATCCGGGTGCTCGGTCCGCACAAGACCGTCGCGCACTGGATGCCGAGCGTCGAGGCGTTCAAGACGCAGCTCGTGCCGTAGCGCGCGGCGGCTACCGCCGCGAGTTGGCCGCCGCGAAGGCGTTCATCGCGCGCATCGCATCCGCGGCTTCGCGCGCGCTTGCGGGCGCGATGAGCTGGCAGTTGCGGTACGTGCCGGAGCCCTTCCACACGAGCAGTAGGCTGCCGAGGAACCACTTGCCTGGAAGCGCCCGTTCCTGCTCGAGCTGGTAGTAGTCGATCTCGCTCTCCCACGCCGGGGTGTGGGTCATCGTCAGTGCCAAATCGATGCACCGCATCTTCATCTCGGTGCAACCCGTGACGACTCGGCCATCGCGCTCCCAGAAGATCGCGAAGCCGACCAGTCCCCCTTGCTCGCGCATCGTGGCGAGCAGCATCGGGCTCCCGTCCGCGTAGTAGTAGCGCCACGTCCCCGTGGCCCGCTGCTCCTCGTTCACCGCGCCGCACGCCGCGAGCACTCCGTTGTCGTAGCGGAGCACGCGGCCGTCGGACGCGCAGGCGGACGACAGCACCGCGCTGAGAACGACGAGTGCGAGGGAGCCTGCGCGGACCATTGGTCGATCAGCCCTTCGCCTCCGCCATCGCCAGCGCGAGCGCGCCGAGCGCAAGGCGCGCGTTGCGCTCGCTCGACCCGTGGCCCATCAGCCCGATGCGCCACACCTGTCCCTTGAGCGGCCCGAGACCTCCGCCGATCTCGACGTCGTAGCGCTCGAGCAGCGTCTTGCGCACCTTCGCATCGTCGACGCCGCGCGGCACCTTCAGCGTCGACAGCGCCGGCAAGCGCTCCGCCTCCGGCACGAGCAGCTCGAGCCCGCGCTCCGCCGCGCCGCTCCACAGCACGCGCGCGTTGTCGGCGTGGCGCTTCCAGCGCGCGGGGAGCCCTTCCTCGAGCACGAGCCGCAGCGCTTCGTGCAGCGCGACGAGCAGGTTCGAGCTCGCCGTGTGGTGGTACGCGCGCGCGCCGCCCCAGTACTCGAGCAGCAGCGCGAGATCGAGGTAGAAGCTCTGCACCGGCTGCTTGCGCGCCTTGATCGCGGCGAGCGCGCGCTCGGAGAAACAGACGGGCGCCAGTCCGCTGACGCACGCGAGCCCCTTCTGCGAACACGACCACGCGGCGTCGATGCCCCACGCGTCGAACTCGAGCTCGGCGGTGCCGAGCGTCGTCACGCAGTCGAGCACGAGCAGCGCGCCGAGCTCGTCGGCGAGCGCGCGGTACGGCCGCGGATCCTGCAGCACGCCGGTCGACGTCTCGCCGTGCACGAGCGCGACGAGCTTGCACGGCTTGCCGCCGGCGGCCTTGCGCAGCGCGTCGGGATCGAGCGCGCGGCCCCACGGTCCTTCGACCGCGACGACGTCGGCGCCCGCGCGCCGCGCGATCTCGGCGAGGCGCGCGCCGAAGTAGCCGGACACGCCGACGAGCACGCGGTCGCCGCGCTCGACGAGGTGGTGGACGACGAGCTCGATGCCGGAAGTCCCGGTCGAGGAGAGCGCGAGCGCGGTGCCGCGCGGCGCGCGGAACACCTCGCGCAGGCCGGCGCGGATCTCGTCCATCCGCGCGAGCAGCCACGGATCGAGGTGGCCGAGCGTCGGCCGCGCGAGCGCGAGCAGCACCGACGGCGCGGTGGGGGACGGGCCTGGCCCGAGCAGCAAGCGGTCCGGCGGCAGCGCGGAGTTCATGCGCCCCTTCTAGCGGCGCAGCGCGGCACTGGTCGAGGGCGCGCGCGTGGTCTAAAGAGGATGCGCAAGTCCTCAAATGGCCCGCAACGGCCCTCAACCCCAGCCTCCCATGCCCACCACCCAGCGCATTCCGCAGCGGTTCCCGCGCCTCCTGGCGCTCGTCCCGTGTCTGGCCGGCCTCGCCGCTGCCCAAGGCTCCTACTCGGTTTACGGCAGCGGCTGCCCGGGGACCGGCAGCGGTCTCGGCGCGCCAAACGTCGCGCCGGCCGCGTACGCGAACCAGTTCGGCGGCAGCGACAACGCGATCCCGTTCTGGCCGGCGCCGACGCGCTATCAGCAGCTGTTCACGGCCGACCAGTTCGGCGGCGCGTTCACGATCGCCGGCCTCGGGCTGCGGCGCAACGACTCCGCGACGGTCGAGGTCGACTCGGCGCTGGTGCAGCTCGAGATCCGCATCGGCCGGACCTCGCGGACGCCGGCGACGATGAGCGCCGTGTTCTCCGACAACTTCGATCCGGGCACCGAGGTCGTCGTGCTGCCCGCGGGCCTCGTCGAATTCCCCAAGCATCCGGCCGCGCCGGCCACCGACCCGAGCGCGTTCGACATCGTGATCCCGTTCAAGACGCCGTACCCGTACGTGCCCGGGGCCGGGCAGAACCTCGTCGTGCAGCTCGTGCAGGACGGCGCGAGCATGCCCGGCTACACGTACGTGATGGACGCCGCGGGCAGCGCTTCGACCGCGCGGCTGTACGGCTCGCCCGCGAGCGCGACGAGCGGCACGAAGGAGACGGGCTACGGGCTCGTGATGGGCCTGTACGCGCTGACGAACCACGCGCTGCCGAAGCTGTGGAGCAACCAGACCCCGCAGATCGGCAACGACTTCCCGGTGCAGCTCGCGCAGGCGCGGCCGTTCGCGCCGGCGGTGCTGCTGCTCGGCACGTCGGACGCGAGCTGGTCCGGCCTGCCGCTGCCGCACGATCTTTCGCCGTACGGCGCGCCCGGTTGCGCGCTGCTCGCGGCGCCTTCGTTCACGAACGTCAGGTCGGTCAAGGCCGACGGGACCGCGAAGGTCACGTACCAGATCCCGCTGTCGCTGCAGCTCGTCGGCGCGTCGTTCTACAACCAGTGGGCGGTCGTCGACCCGACGGCGAACGCGTGGGGCCTCGCGTTCTCGAACGGCGGCGCCGGCTCGATCGGGCAGTGAGCCGGCGCGGGCGGCGCGGCGCGCGTCAGCGGCCCATGTAGCCGAGCTGCTGCAGCCGCTCGAGCTGCTCGGGCGAGACGACGCGCAGCCGCGCGCCGGAGTGCGCGTCGAGCACGACCGTCGGCGCGAGTTCCTTGCGCAATTGCTCGACGACGTCCGCGTGCGCGCCCGCGACGTCGCGCGCGTGCGCCGGATCAGCAGCCTGGTCGTAGAGGAACGGCGTGCCGGCCTCGACCGTCACGAAGTCCGGCGCGCGCCGCCCGCGCTCGTCGAGCCGCGGCCCGCCCATCCGCACGAGCGGCCCGCTCAGCGTGTCGATGAAGTGCCAGCGCGGCGTGTGCGAGCCCGCCTGCTGCGCGCGCTCGAGCTGGAAGTACAGCGCGCGCGACGGATCGGTGCGACCGGCGGCGAGCTCGAAAAGATCGACGCCGAAGCGATCGGCCGGCGGCTGCGCGCCCGCGACGCGCGCGAGCGTCGGGAAGAGGTCGAGGCCGCTCGCCGGGACGTCGACGAAGCCCGCGCGTTCGACTCCCGGGCCGGCGACGACGAGCGGCACGCGCACGATCTCGTCGTGCAGCGTGATGTGCGAGTACCACGTCTCGTGCTCGCCGAACGCCTCGCCGTGGTCGGCGGTCACGACGACGAGCGTGTTCGCGAGCCAGCCGCGGCGCTCGAGATCGTCGAGCACCTGTCCGAGGCAGTGGTCGGCCCACGCGACGCCGAGGTGGTAGAGCGCGCGCAGGTACTCGGCGCTGTTCGCGCCGTTGCTCCACTGGTTGACCTCCGGGTAGTCGGCGTAGACCGGCGCGGTCGGCGGGTCGACGCGCGGCGGCGGCAGCGCGATGCCGCGCTCGCGCGCGAAGGCCGCGAGCTCCTCCGGCGGCGGACCGTACGGCGTGTGCGCGTCGAACAGGTGCAGCCACGCGAAGAACGGGCGCTGTGGCGCGCGGCCCCACTCCTCGAAGTAGCCCTGCAGGCCGGCGATCGTCTTGCGCCCGTCGTGGCGCTCCTCGTCGGCGTTCCAGTACTCGTCGAAGCCCTGGCCGAAGCCCGTGCCGGTGTTCAGGTGCTCGGCGCTGACCGCGGCCGCCGTGTGCCAGCCGCGCGCGCGGAACGTCTCGGCGAGCGTCGTGTTGCCGCCGGGCAACAGGTGCAGGTTGTCGACGGCGCCGTGCGCGCTCAGCAACAGCCCGGTCAGCATCGACGCGTGCGATGCCGAGGTCGAATTGCACGTGCTGAACGCCTGGCGGAACACCAGCCCGCGCGCGGCGAGCCGATCGAGGTGCGGCGTGAAGCCGCGGTTCGGCGCGGCGTCGGCGCGCGTCGTGTCGAGCGTGACGAACAACACGTTCGGGCGACCGCCCGCGGGCCGGGCGCCGAGCACGAGCGGCGCCGAGTACAGCACGCGCTGGCGCGCCTCCTCGTCCGCGGCGCGCACGCCGCCGGCCGCGCGCGTGACGAGGCGGATGCGGACGTCGCGGCCGGCGCGCTCGGGGAGCGGATAGTGCAGCAGCGTCCACTTGCGCTCGAGCGCGTCGCGCGTGACGCGCAGCGCGCCGAGCGACGTGAACGGCGCGCCGGGTTCCGCGGGCGCGACGAGCGCCTCGACGTCGAACGGCCCCGCCTCGGCCTCGAGCGCCGCGCCCGCGCTGACCGCGAATGCGAGCAACCCGTCGCGCGGCACGCGCGCCGTCGCCTCGAGCGGCTGGTCGAGGTCCGCCGCGAACGCGCGGCGCGCATCGCGGCCGCGCGCGACGAGTCCGATGTCCTGCGCCGGCCGCGTCGGCTCGTCCTCGCCGAGCGGCTCGAAGCCGATCGAGCGCGCGCCGCGGACGAGCGCAAGCTCGAGCAGCTCGACCTGTCCGGGCGCGGCGGAATCGATCGTCAGGCTGACCGACTGGATCTCACCGTCCCACACCGAGGCCTGCGCGAGCCCGATCTCGACGTCGCGCCACTCGCTGCTCGGCTGGATCTCGAAGGCGACGGCATGCGCGCCGACGCGACCGCGCTGCTTGCGCACCTTGAAGTGCGCGCGGCCCTGCAGCGGCGCCGCGCAGCGCGCGCGCAGCCGGATCTGCTCGAGCGTCGCGAGCGCGAAGCCGCGCGCGTCGAACGAGAGCGTGACCGAGTGACCGCCGACGCGCGGCCGCGTCGCGAGCGCCGCGCCGCCGCCGGCGAGCGGCGTGCTCGCGCCGAGCGCGACCGACCAGCGCGCGTCGGCGCCGAGCGGGAACGGCGTGCGGTCGACGAACTCCGTGCGGAACGGGCGCACCGCGGCGCCGGCCGGCGCGAGTGCGAGCGCCTGCACCGCGTCGTGCTCGAGCCGCTCGCGCACGTCGCCGCACGCCGCACAGGCGAGGGCGGCGGCGAGCGCGAGGCGAGCGAGGCGCGGCATGGGCGGCGCAAGATACCCGATCGGAAGGATCGCCCGACGCGCCCGCTTTTCGCGGACGCGCCGGGCGATGCGCACCCGCGGGCTCCTTTGCGGATCCGCGGGGCGGTCGTCGTCGTGTGCTGCGCGCGCGTGCGAGCTCGAACGCCGCGCGCGCCGCGGCGCGCGGTCGAGGAGCGGCTCGCGCGCCGCGCTGCCGACTACGTCGCGCTGTGCACGCGCCGCGCGTCGAACTGCGCGGCCTCGGTCGAGTCCTTCATCGCGGTCGTCGACGACTGGCCGCCCGAGACGGCTTGCGTGACCTGGTCGAAGTAGCTCGTGCCGACCTCGCGCTGGTGGCGCGTCGCGCTGTAGCCGTCCGCCTCGGACGCGAACTCGGCCTGTTGCAGCTCGCTGTACGCGGCCATCCCGCGGTCCTTGTAGCCGCGCGCGAGCGCGTACATCGAGTGGTTCAGCGCGTGGAAGCCCGCCAGCGTGACGAACTGGAACTTGTATCCCATCGCGCCGAGCTCGCGCTGGAACTTCGCGATCGTCGCGTCGTCGAGCTTCTTCTTCCAGTTGAACGACGGCGAGCAGTTGTACGCGAGCAGCTTGCCCGGGTGGTGCGCGTGCACGCCCTCCGCGAAGTGCTTGGCCTCGGCGAGATCCGGCGTCGACGTCTCGCACCACACGAGGTCCGCGTACGGCGCGTACGCGACGCCGCGCGCGATCGCGAGCTCGAGGCCGTTCTTGATGCGGAAGAAGCCCTCGCTCGTGCGCTCGCCGGTCAGCCAGCGGCGATCGCGCTCGTCGACGTCGCTCGTGATCAGCGTCGCCGCCTCCGCGTCGGTGCGCGCGACGAGCAGCGTCGGCACGCCGCACACGTCGGCGGCCAGGCGCGCGGCATTGAGCGTGCGGATGAACGTCTGCGTCGGCACGAGCACCTTGCCGCCGAGGTGGCCGCACTTCTTCTCGCTGGCGAGCTGGTCCTCGAAGTGCACGCCGGCCGCGCCGGCCTCGATCATCGACTTCATCAGCTCGAACGCGTTCAGCGGCCCGCCGAAGCCGGCCTCCGCGTCGGCGACGATCGGCACGTACCAGTCGAGCGCGTCGTTGCCCTCCATGTGGTGGATCTGGTCGGCGCGCTGCAGGCAGTTGTTGATGCGCTTGACGACCGCGGGCACCGAGTTCGCCGGGTACAGCGACTGGTCGGGATACATGTGGCCGGCGAGATTCGCGTCGGCCGCGACCTGCCAGCCCGACAGATAGATCGCCTTGAGCCCGGCCTTGACCATCTGCATCGCCTGGTTGCCGGACAGCGCGCCGAGCGCGTTGACGTAGGCGTCCGTGTTCAGCGACTCCCACAGCTTCGCCGCGCCGCGCTCGGCGAGCGTGTACTCGATGCGCACCGTGCCGCGCAGGCGCGCGACGTCGAGCGGCGTGTAGTCGCGCGTGACGCCGTCCCAGCGCTTGGCGGACAGCGGGGTTCCATTCCGATACTCGAAGAAGGGCGTGGACATGGTGCAGCTCAGGCTGGTGGGGGGGAGTCGAACGGAATGCGCTACAGATGCGCGTAAGCGGAGAGCGTCAGGAACTCGGCGAGCTCGGGCGCGACGCACAGCTCATGAAACAAGCGTGCGGCCAATTCGAGGCGCGCCGCAGAAGCGTCGGTCGGTTGCGCGCCGCTCGCCTGCGCGCGCAACGGCGCGAGCACCGCGCCGAGCTCGCGCTCGACGAGCTCGCGCGTGACCACGCGACCGTCAGCGAGGCGCGCGCCGTGGCGCAGCCACTGCCAGATCTGCGTGCGCGAGATCTCGGCCGTCGCCGCGTCCTCCATCAGGTGGTCGATCGGCACGCAGCCGTTGCCGCCGAGCCAGGCCTCGAGGTAGCGCACGCCGACCGACAAGTTGGTCGCGAGGCCCGCGGCCGTGATCGTGCCGACGGGCGGCGCGAGCAGGTCGGCCGCGCTGACCTGGACGTCTTCGCGCAGCACGTGCAGCTGGTTCGGACCCGGGCACGCGCGCTCGAACTCCGCGAGCGCGAGCGCGACGAGCCCCGGGTGCGCGACCCACGTGCCGTCGTGGCCGTCGGTCGCCTCGCGTTTCTTGTCCGCGCGCACCTTGTCGAGCGCGGCCGCGTTGCGCGCCGCGTCGTCCTTGATCGGGATCTGCGCCGCCATGCCGCCCATCGCGTGCGCGCCGCGGCGGTGGCACGTGCGGATCAACAGCTGCGGGTACGCGCGCAGGAACGGCTGGGTCATGCCGACCTGGCCGCGCTCGGGCAGCACGCGACTCGGGTCCGAGCGCAGCTTCTTCGTGAAGCTGAAGATGTAGTCCCAGCGGCCGCAGTTGAGCCCGCTCGAGTGCTCGCGCAGCTCGTACAGGATCTCGTCCATCTCGAACGCCGCGGGCAGCGTCTCGATCAGCACCGTCGCGCGGATCGTGCCGCGCGGGATCCCGAGCGAGTCCTGCGCGAACACGAACACGTCGTTCCACAGCCGCGCCTCGAGGTGGCTCTCGAGCTTCGGCAGGTAGAAGTACGGACCGCTGCCGCGGCGCACGAGCTCGGCCGCGTTGTGGAAGAAGTACAGGCCGAAGTCGAACAGCGAGCCGGACATCGGCCGCCCGTCGACGAGCGCGTGCTTCTCGTCGAGGTGCCAGCCGCGCGGCCGCACGATCAGCGTCGCCGTGCGCTCGGCGAGCCGGTACTCCTTGCCGTTCTCGCCGCGGTGCTCGATCACGCGCCGCACCGCGTCGATCAGGTTGGCCTGGCCGTCGACGGCGTTCGCCCAGGTCGGCGCGAGCGAGTCCTCGCAGTCGGCCATGAACGTCTTCGCGCCGCTGTTCAGCGCGTTGATGATCATCTTGCGGTCGGTCGGACCGGTGATCTCGACGCGGCGGTCGAGCAGGTCGGCCGGGATCGGCGCGACGCGCCAGTCGCCGTCGCGGACCGCGCGCGTGTGCGGCAGGAAGTCGGGCAGCACGCCGCGGTCGAACAGCTTCTGGCGCTCCTCGCGCAGCGCGAGCAGCTCGCGGCGGCGCGCGCCGAAGCGCCGCTCCAACGCCGCGACGAACTCGAGCGCGGGCCCGACGAGCACGCGCGCCTGCTGCGCGGTCGGTCGGGCGCGGATCTCGATCGCGATCGGCCTCGATTCCGAGGCTGCCGAGAGTGGGCCGGGCATGTGTCGCTCGCTGGGGGGGCTCGCAGCGTTAGGATATCGCAATAGCCGCGAGTGAGCGGAGGGCGCGTGGTTTCTTCACGTGTGAAAGAATTTCGGAACGCGCTCGCCGTCGCAATCCGGGGAGCTCGGTAGCGCGACGCGCATGTCTACGCAGAGCGCGCGAAGCCCGGCTCTCGCGCACGGTCAAGCCACTTCAAATCCGCGCGGTCAGCGCGGCTGTGTGGGATGCACCTGCTCGGGCCGCCGCGGCGGCGGGCGGCGCGCCGCGCAGATCCACGCGCCGAGCGCGGCGAGCAGCAGCAGCCCCAGTCCGGCGATCTCGCGTCCGCGCGGCCGCGCCGCGTGCGCGCCGAATCCCGCCGGCGGCGCGGTCACGCGCAGCACGAGATCCGCCGCCGCGATCGCCTCGGTGCCGCGCCGCAGCGAGCCGAGCGGGCCGCGCTCGAGCGGCGCGCCGTGCAGCAGGGTGTTCGCGGTCCCGCGGCGCCCGGTCCGCGCGGTGTGCGGCTGTTCGAAGCGCACGCGCAGCCGGTAGTCGCGCGCGCGGCTCTCCGCGATCAGCGGGAACGCGCACACGAGCGCGCGCGCGCCGGCCGGCGACACGTCCATCGAGCCGTTGCGCACGACCGCGCCGCTGTCCGCGTCGAGCAGCTCGAAATCGGTCCAGCCGCCCGGACAGCGCGCCAGCGGCAGCGCGATCCCGGACAGGTCGGCCTCGGCGCTGTGCACCGCGAGCTCGAGCTCCGCCAGCGGTTCCGCCGGCCCTTCGCCGCGCGTGCGCGCGCCCAGGCGCGCGCGCGGCCGCAACAGCGGCGCGAACGGCACGCGCTCGGCCGCGCCGCTCGGCGCGAGTTCGAGCTCGTAGTCGACCTCGGGATCGAGCGCGACGCCGCCGAGTTCGAAGCGCACGCGGTCGGGGGTCGAGCCGCGCGCGCCGGTCGCCTCGCGCAGCGCGTCCGCCGCGCCGCTCTCGCGCAAGCGCAGCCGCACGGCGCCCGGATCGCCGTCGGCGTGCCACGTGCCGGCGCACTCGACCGCTTCGATGCGGCGCGGGCCGCCGCGCGTCGCGGCCGGCAGCTGCTGCACGAGCGGCGCCGTCGCGACGAGCTCGCCCGTCGACAGCTCGAGCGGCTGCGTGCGCACGTCGATCCACGGCCGCGCCGCGCACGTCGACGCCGCGGCGACCAGCGCGAGCGCGGCGCACGTGCCGAGGACGGCGATCAGCACGCGCATCATGTGCCGAGCTCCAGCCACTGCGAACGCCACAGCACGAGCACGCCGAACGCGAGCGCGTACGCGGCGAGCAGCGCGATCCAGCGGCGCTGCCCGGACTCCGCGCGCAGGCCGCGCGCGCCGAGCACGCACAGGCACGCGAGCGGCGCGAGCATCGGCAGCGCGTAGCGCGCGCTGCCGACGCCGCGCAGCGCGACGAGCAGCGCCTGCGCGGCGACGAGCGCGGTGCACAGCGCGAGCACGCCGCGCGAGCGCGGGTCGAGGTACGCGAAGCGCGCCAGGCCGAGCGCGAGGACGAGCGGCACCGCGAGCAGCGCGCGCTCGACCCACGGCGCGAAGCCGCGCGTGTTCCAACCGGTGCGGCCGACCAGCGTCGACCACAGCTCCGACCAGCTCGACGCGCGCGCGCCGGTCGCGAGTCGCTCGCTCGCCGTCGCGAAGCTCGCCGGCAGCGCGGGGCTGTGGTACGAGCGCCACGCGAACCACGCGCCCGTCGCGAGCGCGGCCGCGCACAGCGCGCCGAGCAGCGCCCCGCGCCGGCGCAGCTGCGGCGCCGCCTCCGTTCGCAACAGCGGCGCGAGCGGCAGCAGCACGAGCAGCGCGGCGCTGGTCGTCTTCGTCCACAGCGCGGCCGCGACGCACGCGACGAGGCTCGCGAACGACCAGCCGAACGGCGCGCCGCGCTGCACGCGTGCGGCGGACCAGCAGGCCAGCGCACCCAGCGCCGTCGCGAGCGCGTCGTTGGTGACGATCGCCGCCTGCCGCGCGTGGAACGGCAGGAGCGCCGCGGTCAGACCGGCCGCCAGCGCGACGCGGTCGTCGCGGAACCACGCGCGCGCCGCCTCGCACACCGCGAGGCACGTGACGAGGAACCACACGAGCGAGAGCCCGCGCAGCACGCACAGCCGCGCCTCGAGCGTGTGCGGATCGAAGCCCGCGAGCCACGCGCCGCCGGCGAGGTACGCGAGCGGCGGCTGCGTCGCCGCGCTGTAGCCCGGCGCGTACCCGGCGTAGCTCGCCGGAGCCGCGATGTACGGCGCGAAGTCGACGCGCTCGGGCCAGCGCGCGCAGTGCATGCTCGCCGCGATCTCGCGCTGCAGCTCGGCCGCTTCGTCGCGCTCGAGCCCCGGGAAGCGTCGCAGCACCTCGCCGAGCGCGTGCGGCTCGCGCGTCCACGTCGCGAGCTCGACCTCGTGGCCGCCGCGCGGCACGTGGCCGCGCGACACGAGCTCGCACAGCTCGAAGTGCCACGGCTCGTCCTCGCCCTGCCAGGCCGGGAGCAGGCAGTGCCAGGCCAGCGCGTGCAGCAGCGCGACGAGCAGGACCGTGGCCAGACCGGGGCGGGACATCCGTTGCAGAGGATAGCGGCGGTATCGTGGCGGGGCGGAGCTTCGCTTGGACTCCATCGCCCATCCCGCCGCGCTGTGGCAGCGCCCGATTCACTTCGCGCGCGGAATGTTGCCGATCGCGGCGGCGGTCGAGGAGCGCAAGCTGCTCGAGCTGTACGCGGAGTTCGAGCGCTGGCTGGAAAGCGGTGCGCACGTACTGTGCGACGCGCGCCGCTCGGCCTGGTCGCGCGCCGAACACGTCGAGCACGTGCTCGCGGCGAACCTCGAGATCTGCGCGCACGTCCAGCGGCTGCTCGATGCGCCGCCGGGGGCCGCGTGCGCGCGCGGCGGTCCGTCGCTCGCCGGTTGGATCGTGCTCGTCGGCGCGCGCATTCCGCGCGGCAGCGGCGAGTCGCCGCCGCGGCTGCGGCCCGCGGGTGCCGCGGATTCCACGCGCCAGCGCGCCGAGCTCGCGCGCGGCCGCGCGGCGCTCGAACGAACCCTGAACGTGTTCGCGCGCGCGGGCCGCAGCCCGCAGCGAGCGCGCCACTTCGCGTTCGGCGAGCTCGATGCCGGCCAGTGGATCCGCTACGCGCGCATCCACGCGCTGCACCACGCGCGGATCGCGCGGGAGCTGTGCGGCGAGCCGCGCGCGCGCGTCGATCGCGCGGATGCGCGGCCTCTGCCACAATAGCGGCATGCGCCGGCAGCGCTCGCGACCGAACCTTCCGCTCGTGCTCGTCGGGCTCGCGCTCGTCGTCGGGCTCGCCGGTCTCGCGTGGTGGACGCTGAACGCGACGCCCGCGCCGTCGCTCGCCGGCGAGCGCGAGGTCGCCGAGCGTGCGGACGGCGCCGCGGGCGTCGACGCCGCGAGCGCCGACAAGCGCGACGGCGCCGAGGCCGCGGCCGAAGGCGCGGTCCGCGGCGAGGTCGCAGG
>SCVU01000073.1 GCA_004296785.1 Planctomycetota bacterium | reverse complement strand
AAGCGCATCGCGCCGGCCTCGAGCTGTTCCCGTGGCTCGCCGGCGGCCTGACCTTCCCGGCCGCCGGTGAAGCGCCGCCGCTGGCGACCGCGCACCCCGACTGGCTGTGCAAGGGCGCCGATGGCGAGCCGCTCGTGCACGCTTCGGCGCGCTGGTTCGACTGGCAGGACGAGCGCGTGCAGGCGTTCGCATCGGCGCTCGTCGCGGATCTCGCGCAGCGCTACGAGATCGACGGCGTGCAGCTCGACGATCGCTTCCCCGCCGTGCCGAAGTCGGCGCTCGGCCGCCTGTCGAGCAGCGCGGCGCGCGCGGCCGCGCTGACCGAGTGGCTCGGCGCGCTGAAGCTGCGCCTCGACGCGATCGATCCGTCGATCGCGCTCTCCGCCGCGCCGCTCGAATCGATCGCGAGCCTGCGCGAGTGCGCGCAGGACACGGCGGCGTGGCGCGCGAAGCGCATCGTCGACCTCGAGCTCGTGCAGGCGCCCGATCGCGACTACGCGGTGTGGCAGACGGCGGTCGGCCAGCTCGAGCTCGGCCAGTTCTCGCCCGCGGTGTTCCAACGGCTGCCGGCCGGCGCGTTCACGAAGGCCGGCGATGCGCGCCTGCCGTCGAAGCTGCTCGTCGAAGCCGTGGCGTGGAGTCGCGCGGGCGGCGCGGGCCAGGTGAGCTTCACGTACTCCGGACTGCTCGCGCGCGGCACCGAGTTGCCGAACGCGCTGCGCGCCGGTCCGTTCAAGCACGCGGCGTCGCCGCCGTGGCGCGAGGCGGCGGGTTGGCGACCGCGCGGCATGATCTTCCCTGCGCTCGCCGAGGGCGCCGAGGGCCCGTGGCACGTCGACGCGGAATGGCCTGATTTCCAGGTGCTCGACGGCGGCGTGCAGGGCTCGTTCGGCTGGTGGGTGCAGCAGCCGCACGCCGCGTGGTTCGACGTGCACGTGTGGGTGCCGGCGGATCAGCGCGGGCTCGCGCGGCAGGCGACGTACTTGTTGCAAGGCGAGCAGGAGCGGACGTGGGTCGAGCTCGATCTCGCCGCGGTCGATCAACCGGGTTGGGTGCGCATCGGCAGCGTCGAGCTGCGCGGCGGCGAACTCGCCGAGCCGGTGCGGCTCGTCGCGACGGAAGGGTCGAAGGACCTGCACACGCCGGCGGGGCCGATCCTGCTGACGGTGAATCGGCGGCTGTCGCCGGACGCGCGCTGGTAGGCGGAAGGTCGTCGAGCGACGCCGCGCGACGCGGCGCGCCGTCATGACACACGCGGCGCTTGCGCGTTTTCCGCTCGCCGCTATCCTTCTCCCTCGACATCCGGAGTGACCCCACAGGGGGTCCGGCAACCTGGGAGGGCATCCCAAGGTGCCAGGGCGGGCGCGCGTAGCGCCTTCCGATGTGGTCGGTCGATCAGACCGGCAACGAATTGCCCGCGGCGACCCGCGATCTTGGCGGGCGCGCGCTCCGGTGGTCACGAACGTGAGACCACCATGCTGCGAATCGACGACGACGGCCGCGCCTTCGAGCTCGATCCCCTCTCCGCCTCCGCGCGCGCGACGGAGCCCGACCCCGATCACCACCTGTGGCGCAACGGCCGCATCTGGTGGATCGCGTTCACGTTCCACACCGAGTGCGGCCGCAAGTACCGCGTGCGCAAGTCGCTCGCGACGAAAAGCGTCGTCGAGGCGCGCGTGCGCCGCGACGCACTGCTCGCGCGCTACGCCGCGCAGCCGAAGTGGCGGCTGTCACTGCGCTACGAGCGGCGCGATCGACACTCCGCTTCGCGGCCGAAGCGCGCGAGCGCTACGCCTCAGCGCTTGGGCTCGCTCTCCGCCGGCGTCTTGCCGCTCGCGGGCTTCTCGCCCTTGAGCTCGACCGCGAAGAACTTCACGAGCTCGTCCCACGCCGCGCCCGCGCTGACGCGGTCGTACCGCTTGCCCGACGGGTTCGCGAACCCGTGCGCCGCGTCGTAGACGAGCACGTTGTTGCGCACGCCGAGCTCGGTGAGCCCGCTGCGCAGCGCGTCGACGCTCTCGAGCGGAATCGAACCGTCCTGCTTGCCGAAGATGCCGAGCACCGGCGCCTTGATCTTCGCGAGGTCGGCCTTGTCCGTCGTCATCCCGCCGCCGTAGTAGATCGCGCACGCGTCGAGCTCCGGCGCGTTCATCGCGAGCAACTGCGACGCGCGGCCGCCGAGGCACCAGCCGACCGAGCCCGTCTTCGGCGCCTTCACGCGCGCGTCGGTGCGCAGGAACGCCTCGGCGTCGGTGAGCACCTTCACCATGTGCTCGCGATCGCCGACGCACTCCTTGTAGAACTTGCCCGCGTCCTCCTGCGTCTCCGCGGTCTTGCCGCGGTACATGTCGACCGCGACGGCCGCGTAGCCCTCGGCCGCGAGCCGATCGGTCCAGTGCTTGACGTGTCCGTTGAGCCCCCACCACTCGTGGATCACGACGACGCCGGGCAGCGGCGCCTGCGCGCCCTCGGGCAGCGACAGATAGGCGCGGTTGTCGCCGATCTTGATCTCGACGCCCTTCGGCGCCGGCGGCTGCTCCTTCGAGAGCTCGTGCAGCTTCGCGAACTCGTCCTCGGTCAGCCGGCCGGTGTGACCGGACTTCTGCGCGGGTGCGGGCGCGGGCTTCGGCGCAGCGTCCTGCGCGAAGCTCGCGATCACGGGAACGGCGACGGCGACGAGGGCGAACGAGGCGACGCAGCGGGCGAAAGTTCGGGGCGACATGCCCCAGCTATGACTCGGCGGCGCGCACTGTTCAAGTCCGCGCGTGCGCGCGCGAGAATGAGCGGATGTACGACGTGCGTTTCGACGCGCACCCGCTGCTCGAGGCGGGCGTGCTCGCGTGTGAGTTCCCCGCGCCGCTCGGCGAGCTCGTTTCGCCGGACTGGCTCACGGCGCTGCTGAAGCCCGGAGCCGCCGCGCCGCTGTCGAGCAACGACGACGTGCGCGCGGCCGTCCGCGATTTGTTGCGCCACGGCGGCTTCAAGCCGACCGGGCGCTCGAAGCCCGCGTCGGAGTACCTGATCCGCGCGTCGAGCGAAGGCCAGCTCGGCTCGATCAACCTCGCGGTCGATCTGTGCAACGCGGTGTCGCTGCACTCGGGGCTGCCGATCAGCGTCGTCGACCTCGCGAAGACGAACGGCGAGCTGCGCGTCGGCGTCGCACCGGCCGGTGCGAGCTACGTGTTCAATGCGAGCGGGCAGACGATCGAGCTCGAGGGGCTGTTGTGCCTGTTCGACGGCGACGGTCCGTGCGCGAACGCGGTCAAGGACGCGCAGCGGACGAAGACGAGCGGCGAGACGCTCAAGACGCTGTCGATCGTCTGGGGCACGAACGCGCTGCCGGGAAGGCTCGCGCAGACGATGGCGTGGTACCGCGAGCTCGCGGCGCGCGCCGGAACGCGCTAGAGCGACGCGCTCCAGCTCCGCGTCGCCGCCGGAACGCGCGCGAGCGTGCGCTGCGCGCCGGACTGCGTCGCGACGATCTCGAGGCCGAGCCGATTCGGTGCGACGAGCGTGCAGCGACCTCCGGCTGCGAGCTCGAGGCGCTTCGCGACCGAGCTGTCCGGCAGCAGGAAGCTCAGCTCGTCGACGCGCTCCGTTCGCAGCGAGATGCGGCTCGCCTCGGCGGTCGGATTCGCGAGCTCGACGCTGCACCACGCGGGAAACTCGTAGTCGAGCGCCGCGCCGGTCGCGCCGACCTCGGCCGGTCCGAGCAGCGTCGGCGGAACGCCGCCGCTCGCCGCGCGCCCGACGACGAGGAACGCGTAGCGTCCGGGCAGGAGCTGGATCTGATCGCGGATCCACACGCCGGGCTCGGCCTGCTTCATCCGAAACTGCCGCGACCAGATCCCCGTTCCGATCGTTCCGCCGACGGTCTCGTTCGCCGCGTGCGGGAGTCGCGAGGTGATCAGATACCCGAGCGGATCCGCGGAGTCTTCGATCCCGCCGCGGACCGCTGCGTCGGGCACGACCCACAGGAACACGAGCGACGCATCGGCCTGGATCCCTTCGACGCGCAGCGTCGTCGGCGGGATCTGCACCGTCGGCACCACGACGTCGCCGAGATCCGCGCCGGCCGCGGCCTCGCGCTCGAGCAGGATCCCCAGTCCGGCGGCGAGCGGCGGCGCGATCGTCACGCGGTAGTCGCCCGCGGCGAGCGGACCGAGCCGGAACGTCCCGTCGGTCGGCAGCATCAAATTCGCCGAGAGCAGCAACTGCGACTCAGCGCGCGGGCCGCTCGGGTCGTCGAGCTTCGCCGCCGTCGCGAATCCCCTCTGCGGCACGCCGTGCTCGTCGACGACGCGCCCGCGGATGAACAGCGATTCCTCGACCGTCAATCGCACTTCGTACGCGCTCGAGCCGTCGAGCCGAACCGTCGCGACCGGCGACGCGAACTGGAACAGGAGCTTCGTGTCGATCGGATTGCGCCGCGGGTTGCCCATCCAGCCCGAGAACGCGCTGAACCGCAGCCACTTCACGTTGACGCCGTCGTCGTCGCACTCGTAGCTGAAACGGCCGTTGCCATCGGCGACGCAGCGATCGAGCGACGAGCGATCCGAACGCTCGACGACGATGTCGGCGTCGCGAACCGCCTTGCCGCTCTTGTCGACGACCCATCCCACGACCGTCGCGCGCGCGCTCGGCAGCGTCGCCGTGCGCGTCTCGCCGGGCTGGAGCACGAGCGGTTGCGTGTCGGCCGACGGCTCCTGCGCGAGGACGCCGCCGCCGCGGATCCAACCGTAGCGCGCCGGCTTCGGGCTCGTCGCGGCGACGCTCAGTCCGACGTCGGCGACGACGTCGGCGAACACGTACGCGCCGGTCTCGTCGACGCTCGGCTCGTAGCGCGGGAACGCATTGGCCGCCAGGAGCCCCAGCGACTCGGGGCCGCCGAGCTTGCGCGTCGCGTTCGGCGCCGTGCGCAGGAACGGCACGATCGAAGTGACGCGCAGCTCGACGCGACCGCGCTCCGCAGGCGGGCGCTCGTCGATCACGCGCAGCGCCGCGGCTCGACCGGCGATCACGAGCAGCTCTTCCCATTCGCCCTTCGCATCCGCGGCGAACGGAGTGACGAGGATCAGTCGATGGTCCGGCGCGTCGAGCTCGACGCGCGGCGCCATGTACTTCGCCGCGTCCTTGCCGACGGGCTGCGCGAGCGGACCCAGCGCGAACGCGCCGCTCGGATCCACGGCCGCCGCGAAGCCGAAGTCGGCGAAGCGGACCTGCTGCGCACCGATCGGCTCACCGCGCATGTTCTGCACGATGCCTCGGGCGAGCGGCTGCGCGGACAGTTGGATGGGAACGCGAACGGGCTCGCTGGCTTCGAGCGGGATCGGAGTCGTGCTCTCGAACGCGCGCTGGCGAATCGTCGCGTCGACGACGAGCCGCAGCGCTCCTCCGGCGGCCTCCGGGGGCAACGCGACTTCGGCGGCGCGACCGACCTCGAGCTCGACGCGCGCCTTCGAGAGCTCACTCTGGTCCGCGCGCACGAGCGTGCACTCGACTGACGCGCGCTCGACGTACGGTCGGAGCGCGTCGTCGACGGAGAGCGTCAGCTGGGCAACGTGGTCGCGGGCGACCGCGCGCTGCGACTCGTGCGCGATCGTCGTCGGCGGCTGCGCTTCCTCGGAATCGGCGGCCACGCGCAATGGCGCGCGCTCGACCGGTTCGGTCCCCGAGCGCTCTCCGCAGGCCTTCAGACAGGCGATCGCGACGCACAGCGCCAACAGGCAAACGAGTGCGGTCCAGCGCTTCGCGTCGGCAGTCACATCGACCTCGGACTCCGATGCTACGGGATCGGGTCGCCGGAACGGGGTAACACGGCGGTACCGCTGCGAGCGATGCGCGGCGCCTTGACCCTCGGACCTCGCCCGTTAACTAAAAGTTCTTTCGTAGCGCTGGGCCTTATGAAAGGTTCGGGCACGAACCTTTAATAAGGCGGAGGTCCTAGGTCGGTGCCGAGCGGAACCGATCGAGCCAGTGACGCGCCGAGACCTCGGTCAGTCCGCCACTCGCTTCGGGAGCGGAGAGTTCGTGCAAGGCGCTGGCAACGAGGCCGCCGGGAGCGTCGGCGTAGCGCACGTCGTCGCGGCACTCCACCGCGTCCGCCCATGCTTCAACATCTTGCGCCGACCACTCGCGTCGAACGAATCGCATCAAGACGGCCGCAATGTGCTCCGGTCGCAGCTCGACGAGCGCGGGCGAATCCCACGGCAGCGCGGAGAGCTCGGCTCGAAGCTCGAAAGTCGGACGCCGCGCCTCGATCAGATCGATCAGGAGTTCGCGACGTCGATCCAAGAGTCCGCCTCGAGCCCGGCGCCGCGCGCGACGCCTACTTCCGATACTCCGCCAGCGCCTCTTCGAGCTGCTTCTTCAGCACCGGGTCCTTGCACAGCGCGATCGCCCGCTCCTGCGTGTCGCGCGCCTTCGCGAGGTTCCCCTCGTGGAAGTACACGCGCCCGAGCGTGTCGAGCGTCCCCGGATAGAGCACGTCCGTCTCGCGCATCAGCGACAGCGCGCGCTCGACGCAGCGACGCGCCAGCGCGAGATCCCGCCGCGCGATCGCCCGCGCCGGATCGACGATCGTCCACGCGAGCTCGTTCAGCTGCTTCGCGTCGTCCTTGTACACGCCGTCGGCGAGCTTCGCCGCGAGCGCGTGCCCCGCGTCGAACTGCCCGAGGTCGAAGCGCGCGATCGCGAGCTCGATCCCGAGCTTCACCTCGTCCTCCGGCCGCAGCGCGAGGTACTCCGTGATCGCCTCGATCTGCGCCTTGCGGTCGCCGGTGACCTTCGCGCGCACGATGCGCTCCTGCAGCACGCTCGCCTCGAGCTCGCGCGCGTACTTGTCGGCCGCCGCCGCGAAGTCGAAGGTGCCGGCGAGCAGCGCGTCGACCGCCTTCTCGAGCCCCATCATCGGGTGCCCGATGAACGCGATGCGCCCGTCGGCGGCGACGAGGAACGACCCCGGCACGCCGCGCTGACCGGCGGCCTGCATCCACGCCTTCGACAGCGTGCCGAGCTCGCCCTTCGGATCGGCCTTGCCCGCGTCGTCGAGCGCGACCGCGTAGCCGAGCTTGTCGCCGAGCGACTTGACGAACGCATCGACCTGCTCGGGGTGCGCCTCGAAACCGTTGACTCCGATCACCGTGAGCTTGTCGCCGTGCTTCTTCGCGAGCTTCGAGAGCACGTCGATCGCCATCCGCGTCGACACGCCCGAGGTCGACCAGAAGTCGACGACGTAGACCTTGCCGCGCTCGAGCGCGACGGGTGAGCCCTTCGCCCACGCCTTCGGCGCGAACGCGGGCGCCGCGTCGCCGACCATCAGCGGCTGGAGGCGCTTGCGCGCGGTCGGAGCCTGCGCCGCGACCGGTGTCGGTCCCTGCGGCGCCGGCTGCGGCCGCGCGTCCTGCGCGGCGGCGCCGATCAGGACTACCAGCGCGACGGCGGGCAGCATCAGCATCGGCTCAGCGCTTCAGCAGCTCGTCGACGAGCGGCTGCGCGT
>SCVU01000573.1 GCA_004296785.1 Planctomycetota bacterium | reverse complement strand
GCCGGCCAACCCGACCGCGGCGACGCACGCGAGCACGCAGCCCGTCGTGTCGATCCTCGCGAGCACGAGCAGGAAGTTCGACGCGCGCGCGGCATCCGTGCGACCGAGCCACAGCCGCGTCAGCGCGAAGTACGCGAGCACGAGCGCGAGGCCGACCGCGAGCGGCACGAACGAACGCAACCGCACCGGCGCGAGCACGAGCGCGGCCAGCGCGAGCAGCGGGAACACCGCCAGACCGTGGTAGCGCGTCAATGCGGCCGCCGCCGCGAGCAATCCGGCGCCGACGAGCTCGCCGCGCGCTCCGCGCTCGATGCCGCGCGCGCACAGCGCGAGCGCCGCGGCCAGGAACGCGACCATCGGCACGTCGGTCATCAGGTTCGACGCGAGCGGCCACGCGATCGGCGACAGCGCGTAGCCGAGCGCCGCGACCAGCGGCCGCGCGCCCAAGCGCGCGCCGAGCGCCGCCAGCGACAGCGCGGCCAGGCCGTGCAGCAGCGCGGTCAACACGTGCGCGGCGAGCAGCGCGTGCCCGCCGAAGACCGACGCGCGCGTCAGCGCGACGAGCAGCGGCCACACCGGACCGTGCGGCACTCCGCTCGCGACGTCGACCGTCGCGCCCTTGTACAGCGTCGTCTGCTCGAAGATGTGCAGCGGATCGCGCAGCAACAGATCGGCGACGCGCAGATACGCCCAGTCGTCCTGGTGCACGGCCTTGTGCGCGAAGCACAGGCTCGCCGCGCACGCGACGGCGAACGCGAGCGCGAGCTCGACGCGCGTCGCGCGGCGCGCGGCGGCGCGCACGAGCGGCTCGCTCGCCGTGGCCCGCGTCACGACGCGCTCTGCGCGCGGTGCACCGCGCGCACCTCGTACAGCGGCCGACCCTGCACGAGCCGGTAGATCCGGTGCGTGAACTCGCCGACCGCGCCGAGCACGACGAGCTGCAGGCCGATCAGCAGGCCGAGCACGACCAGCGCCTGCACGCGATCGGACGGCGCCGCGCCGGCGAGCCGCGCGAGCAGGTACAGCACGGCCGTCGCGCACGCGCCGGCGAACCCGACCGCGCCGAGGCCGATCAGCCACTGGAACGGCCGGCGCGTGAAGCACACGACGAAGTCCAGCGCGAGCGCGCACAGCATGAACGGCGAATACGAGCTCTCGTCGACGCGCGCATCGCCCTCGATCTCGATCTCCGCGACGTTGCGCGCGAGGCTCGCGACGAGCGGCTTCAGGAAGCGCCGCTGCTCGCCGCTCTCGGGGATCCGCTCGAACAGGCTGCGATCGACGGCCGCCAGCGGGCAGCCCCAGTCGCGCAGCGGCACGCCGACCACCGAGCGCACGAGCCAGTTCATCGCCAGCGACGCCGCGCGGCGCCCCCACGGATCCTTGCGCACGCGCCGCCAGCCGCTGACGAAGTCGTGGCCGGCGCGCCACCGCTCGAGCGCGCGCGGCAGATCCTCGGGCCGCTGCTGCAGATCCGCGTCGAGCACGAGCGCGACGCGGCCGCGCGCGGCGGCGAAGCCGGCGCACAGCGCGCCGTGCTGGCCCGCGTTGCGCGCGAGCTCGAGCACGACGAGGTGCCGCCGCTGCTTCTGCGCGTCGAGCAGCAGCGCCAGGCTCTCGTCCGGCGACGCGTCGACGACGAACACGTACTCGCGGTGCTCGCCGTCGAGCGCTGCGTCGAGCCGGCGCAACAGCTCGGGCAGCGTGCGCTGGTTGCGGTAGACCGGCACGACGACCGAGACCTCGGGCGCGGCGGCTGCGGCGTCGGCAACTGGCACCGCCGGAGTCTAGCCAGCGCGACGCGCGTCCGCACGAGCGCGCGGAACGACTTTCCGGGTCGAACCGCGCGTCGCGCCGACGCGCGCTGTTCCCCCGCACCGCAGGCTTCCGATACAACTGGGCTCGCCCATGCAGCGCGTCCTCACCGGCACCGGCAGCTACCTGCCCGCGCGCGAAGTCTCGAACGCCGAGCTCGCGGGGCTCGTCGCGAACTTCGACGCGCGCCAGGCCGGCTGCGACCTCGACGCGTGGATCCGCCGCCACTACGGCGTGCGCTCGCGCCACTGGGCGCGCGACGACGAATCGACCGGCGACATGGCGCTCGCTGCGGCGCGCGCCGCGCTCGCGGCGGCCGAGCTCGATGCGAGCGCGCTCGAGCTGATCGTGCTCGCGACCGCGACCAGCGACCACGTCGCGCCGCACTCGGTGAGCTTCGTGCAGGCCGAGCTCGGCACGCGCGCGGTGTGCCATCAGCTGCAGGACGCGTGTCCGGGTTTCCTGAACGCGCTGATCGTCGCCGACTCGCTGATGGCGAACATCGGCTACCGCCGCGCGCTCGTGATCGCCGCCGAGAAGATGACGCACCTCGTCGACAAGCGCGACTTCCGCCTCAGCGGATTGTTCGCCGACGCGGCCGGCGCGGTCGTGCTCGAGAGCGTCGACGTGCCCGCGCACGCGCCCGGCCGGCCGTACGGCTTCCAAGGCTTCTACGCGGGCACCGACGGCGCCGCCGGCGACGCGCTGCGCGTGCCCGCGGGCGGCACGCGGCGCCCGCTGACCGCCGAGCGCCTCGCGGCGGGCGAGCAGTACCTCGTGTCGGACTTTCGCCGCGTGTATCCGTTCGCGGTCGAGACGACGCGCCGCTGCATCGCCGAGGCCGTCGCGCGCGCGCGCCTGGTGCCCGGCGACGTCGACTGGCTGATCCCGCACCACGCGAGCGAGAACATCGTGCACGAGAGCCTCGCGGGCACCGGCGTCGCGCCGGACAAGCTCGTCTGGTCGATCGCGCACACCGGCAACACGTCGAGCGCGAGCGTGCCGACCGCGCTCGATCACGCCGCGCGCGCCGGGCGCTTCCGCGACGGCGATCACGTGCTGCTCGTCGCGCTGGGCGGCGGCATGGGCTGGGGCAGCACGATCTACCGCTGGCTCGATCCCGCGCGCGCGCGCGCGGCGCGCGCATGACGTCGTTCGACGTCCGCGAGCTCGACGAGCTCGACGCCGCCGCCGCGGT
>SCVU01000572.1 GCA_004296785.1 Planctomycetota bacterium | reverse complement strand
CCAAGATCGCCGAGCTCGAGACCAAGTTCGCCAACGAGCACGACGCGTTCACCCGCGCCGCGTCCGACCGCGACTCCAGCAAGGCCGAAGCGGAGAACCTGAAGACCGAGATCGCCTCGGCCCGCCGCGAGAACGAGGCGATGCAGGGCACGCTCTCCTCGCTCGACGCGAACGTGAAGTCCTACAACGAGAAGCTCGCCTCGCTCGAAGCTTCAAAGGACCGCGCGCAGGAAGAGGCCAAGGAAGCGCTGACCAAGCTCGCCGACGCGCGCGAGTCGCTGCAGACCCGCGAGCTCGAGCTGCGCGACAAGAACGACGCGCTGGCCAAGGCCACCGCGGACGGCAACGAGATGTCGGAGAAGCTGACGGCCGTCACGAAGCAGGCCGACAAGAGCAAGACGCTGCTCCAGCAAGTCGTCGCGATGACCGGCATCAGCCTCGCGGACATCACCGCGCAGCCGCAGATCGACGCGGCGGTGCTCGCGGTCAAGGCCGACGTCGCGCCGGGCCTCGTGATGCTCAACGTCGGCAAGGACAAGAACGTCAGCGCCGGCATGACCTTCCACGTCTACAGCGGCAACACGTACAAGGGCTCGGTGCGCGTCGAGAACGTGCAGCAGACCATGTGCTCCGCGGTCGTGACGACGGCCGTCGCCGGGACGTCGATGTCGCAGGGCGACAACGCCTCGACGCGCCTCTAGCGCTTCCCGCCCAACCGACCAGAGCACGGAGCAACACCCATGGCAATTTCGCGAGGCCGTTCGGCCGAATCGAAGACCGCGAAGGTCACGAAGACGACGCGCCGCACCGAGACGGTCGCGGTGCAGCCGGAGGGCGAAGGCCTCGGCTTCTTCGCCGGGATGGCGATCGCGACGAGCGTGCTGCTGCTGCTCGCGTTCGTGATGATCGACAAGTACCGCGGCGGCTACGGCGAAGGGATCTTCTTCAAGTAGCGCGCGGACGGATCCGTTCGAACACGCGGCCGCGTCCGGAAGCTCCGGACGCGGCCGCGGTGCTTTCCACGGGCCCCGAATCGGGGCCGAAGGGCGCCGAACGCCTGCCGACTGAGCGCCGAATCAAGCGCCGCCGCGATCCTGACGATGGGGGGCGGGTGCAGTCGAAGCAGCTCGCCATCGTCGCCGCCGTCGCGGCCCTCTCCGGCGGCCTGGGCGTCGTCGTCGCGACCCGCGTCTTCTCGCACGCCGACGACGTCGAGCAGCCCGCCGGCGCGCCGAAGGCTCGCAAGTCCGCCGCTCCGGAGTCGCGCGCTCCCACCGACGTCGTCGAACGCCTCGAGCGCGCCGCGCTGAGCGTGAACGAGGCCGCCGCGCTCGCGACGCTGCGCGCGCTGACGTCCGCGCAGGCGATGGCTTCCGTCGCCGCGATCATCGACGTCGATCGCGACGACTCCGGCGAGTACGCATTCCTCGGCGAGCTCGCCGGCACGCGCGTGCTGCGCGGCTCGACCGCGCTGCTCGATCTCACGCTGATGCCGCCGGAGTTCGGCGAGGTCACGGCGGGCGGCATCGCGACGCGCAGCGGCTACCACTTCCGCGTGTTCCTGCCCGGCGCGCCGATCAACGCGCGCACGCCGGGGTTGTTCGAGGGCAGTCGCACGGCGCCGGATGCCGACGCCGCCGAAGTGCTGTGGTGCGCGTACGCGTGGCCGGTTCGCGCGGGTTCGACGGGCGCGCGCGCGTTCTTCGTCAACCAGGAGGGCGATCTGCTGACGACGTCGAACGAAGACAAGGGCTACAGCGGCGAGGATCACGGACCGGCATTCGACGCGGCACTGGGCGACGAGCGCCCGGGCGACATGGCGTCGACGCTGCCCACCGAGCCCGAGGGTCACACGGGCAACGACGGCCGCGTGTGGAAGTGGGTCGGGCTGTAGCGAGCGACTCGTCGCGCGAGCGCGTTCAGCGCGCGAACACGACGTCATGTCGCTCGCCTGCGCTGAGCTCGAGCTCGCGCTTGGCGCGGTAGCGACCCGACTCGAGCTCCGCGCGAGTGCCGACGCGCAACTCGTACGCGCCCGCCGGCACGAGCTCGAGCCGGAACGATCCATCGGCGCCGAGCTCGACGAAACTCTCCATCGCGTCGCGCCGGCCCGGCAGCGGAATCGGCGACCCGCCGCTCGGCGGGAACAGCGCGACGCACAGCTCGCTCGCCGCGCCGAAGCCGTCGACGCGCCCCGCGACGGAAGTCGCGAGCACGAGCTGCAGCACGACGCGGTGCTCGCCCTCGCCGACGTGGACGAGCCCGGTTCCCATCGGGAAGCACAGGACGCCGCTCGCGCTGAGCCCCTTCGCGCCGAACCAGTGCCAACCCTGCTCGACGTCGAAGCTCGCCGACCTGCCCTGGATCGGCCACGAGTTGAAAGTCGCGTCGCCGAGCGCGATGCGCTGGTGCTGGCTGCCGTACCACAGTCCGAGCGCGTGTTCGGGCCAGCCGCGCGGTTCGCGCCACGTCGACTCCGCGGCGAGCGGCGCCGCGTCGATCGCAGCGTCGGCGGCAGCGGCGAGCCCGCCGTTCATCACGACGATCGCCTGCATCTCGACGCCCGGCGGCGGCACGACCTCGACCGCGATCCGCGCCGACTTCGCCGCGCGCATGCGCAGCAACACGCCCGTCGCTCCCGCCTCGACGACGTCCGAGCGCGGCGCGTCCGCGCCGCTCGCCGGCCCGAAGACCTGGAAGCGGCCGGGCGGGAGGCCGCGGATCTCGAACGCGCCGCTCGCATCGCTCATCGCGGTGCCGCGGAATCCCGTGACGAGTTCGCCGTCCGTGCGCGCTTCGTCCAGCGGCTCGGCGCGCACCAGCGTCCGCACAGGTGCGCCCGCTTCATCGACCACGCGGCCGCTGATCGAGTGCAGCGCGCCGAGCACGAGCTCGAGCTCGCGCGGCGGCTGCGACGGATCGACGACGGCGTACGCGGCGCGCACCTTCGACCAGTCGACGCTGCCGAAGCCGAAGAACGACTCGTTGTGCGCGACGACGCGCAGTGCGCCGATGCCGTCGGGTACGTGGACTTCGCAGCGAAAGCGCCCGGCCTCGTCGGTCTGTACCGAGCGATCGACGGCTCGCTCGGGCCACGCCGGGTCGCTCGCCGCGCCGCCGAGCGCGTTGACGCGCACCTGCGCGCCGGCGCACGGCTGACGGTCGGGGCCGAGCACGAGTCCCGCGACGACGCACGGCTTGCCGACGCGCACGCTCAGGTGCTCGACCGAGTCGGGCACGAGCACGATCGGCCGGCCCTCGGGCGCGCGCGCGCCGCGGTCGACGAGCGCGACGCCGTCGAGGCTGCGCTCGACGCGCCAGTGCGAAGCTCCCGGTGCGACTTGCAGCCGCAGCCGCAGCTCGGCCCAAACGTCGTCGAGGCGCGCGATGCCCTCCGCGTCGGAGATCGCGCGCTGGATCGGCAGCTCGTCGCCGAGCGCCGCGCCTTCGGTGCCGTAGATCTCGGCCGGCGAGATCGAGGGGCTCACGGATGCGCCGGCGACCGGCCGACCGAGCGCGTCCTCGAACGCGACGAGCAGCGTCGCGGAGCGCGCCAGCGTGATCCGCACGGGAATCCAGCCGCCGCGCTCGCCGCGCGCTGGGCGCGCGCATCCGACGGGCGCGTACCCGGCACGGCGCGCGCGCAGCGCGCCGCCCGGTTCCGGGCACTCGACTGTGAAGCGGCCCTGCGCGTCGCTCGTGCCGCACGCGGTCCAGTGGTCGTACGCGCCCGATTCGATCGTCGCGCCCGCGACCGGCTCGCCGCGCAGGTCGACGACCTCGCCGACGAGCGCGCCGCGTCCGAAGCGCTCGAGCAGGACGTCGAGCACCTGCGGACTGGTCGAGTTGATTTGCACGTGCGCCGCGGCGGCGAAGTGGTGCTCGTCGCCGGCGGCGGAGACCGAGCGCGTGAACGGTTGGTCCGCGGGCGGCGTGCACTCGAACTCGAAGCGACCCTCGGCATCGGTGCGCGTGGTCGGATCCGCGGCGGAGCCGCCGCCGAAGCTCTCGACGCTCGGCTGGAGCGTCACCGCGACGCCGACGGCGGGCACGCCCTGTTCGATCGGTGCGTCGGCCGGCAGGTCGAGTACGCGGCCGCGGATCAGGAACGTGCCCGGCGGCAGCACGCGTTCCTGCGGCGCGGCGGCGCGCGCGCTCGCCGGCGCTTGATTCGGCGCAGATGCGTCCGCGCCTGCCGGCGCGAGCGCGAGCGGCGTGCTGAGCGCGGTCGGCGGCGGCGGCGGGGGAGTCGGCGCTTCGGGAACCGAGCGCATCCACCACGCGCCGAACCCGAGCGCGACGACGAGCGCGGCGCCGACGACGTGCTTCGCGCCGAGCAGGAACGCGCCGAGCGCGAGCGGCGCGGCCGCGCCGGCCGCAGTGGTCGCCGCAGTCGTCGCCGCACTGACGGCCGTTCCGCTCGCTCCGGCGACTCCGGTCTCGCCCGGCGCGATCGCGCCGAGCGCCGACAGCCACGCCTCGCGTCCGCCGCCGCTCTCGCGGTCGAGCCGCTCGCGCAGCGCCGCGAGCGCGCGCTTCTGCCGCGACTTGACCGCCTCGACGTCGAGGCCGAGGCGCGCGGCGATCGCGCGCGGCGGCAAGTCCTCCCAGAAGCGCAGGTACAGCACCTCGCACTGCGCGGCCGGCAACTCGCGCACGAAGTTCGCCAGCCGCGCCTCGACTTCGAAGCGCTCCGCGCGCGCCGCCGCCGAGGCGACCGCCTCGCGCGCCGCGCTCGCCAGCTCGCGCGCGCGCCTGCGCGACGCGCCGCGCCGCGCGTTGCGCGCGACGTTGCGCACGAGCCCCGCGAGCCAGTCGACCGGCCGCGCGCCGCTCGGCGCCGCGCGCCCCTCGAGCGCGAGCACGGCCGCGCCTTGCACGGCGTCCTCGGAGTCACCCGGACCGCACAGCTCACTCGCCATCCGGCGCAGCGCGCCGGCGTGCGACGCGAGGTCCGCGGCCAATCGATCCCAAGGTTCACCGGCAGGCACGGGCACCATGTACGCCGATTGTCCGCCGCTCGCGAATCGGGGCCGCGCGCGCGCTCGCGAATTGCAAGCTTCTAGGCTTCCCAGGCTTGCGGCGGCGCTCGCCGAACCCGCCGCGCCGCGCTCCGGCGCCCTTGCAGCGGCTCCGTGCAGCGATACACTGCGCCCGCGCGTCGGAGGTGATTTCGCGTCCGGGCGCTCCTTCCGTATCCATCAAGCGCCGATGTCGTCGCCCAACGCGCTGGAATTCAAGCCCTGGGACTGGGTGCTCGGCCGCTTTTCGATCGACATGGGGATCGACCTCGGCACCGCGAACACGCTGGTCAGCGTGCGCGGCCGCGGAATCATCCTGAACGAGCCGAGCGTCGTCGCGGTGCGCCGCGGCACGAACGAGGTGCTGAACAACGGGATGGCCGTCGGGCTCGCCGCGAAGGCGATGCTCGGCAAGACCCCCGAGGACATCGAGGCGATCCGGCCGCTGCGCCAGGGCGTGATCGCGGACTTCGACGTGACGGAGAAGATGCTCCGTTACTTCATCACGAAGGTGCACGAAGGTCGCCACTGGGTGAAGCCGAAGGTCGTGATCGCGGTTCCCGTCGGGATCACGGCGGTCGAGCGGCGCGCGGTGATCCACTCGGCCGAGCGCGCGGGCGCCGGGCGCGTGTTCCTGGTCGACGAGCCGCTGGCGGCCGCGATCGGAATCGGACTGCCGGTTCAGGAGCCGCAGGGCTCGCTGATCGTCGACATCGGCGGCGGCACGACGGAGATCGCGGTGCTCGCGCTCGCGAGCAAGGTCGTCGCGACGAGCCTGCGCGTGGCCGGCGATCAGTTCGACGAGGCGATCTCGAACCACATGCGGCGCCACCACAACCTGCTGATCGGCGAGCAGACGGCGGAGCGCATCAAGATCACGATCGGCTCGGCGTGGCCGATGGAGCAAGAGCTGTCGATGGAGGTCAAGGGCCGCGACTCGGTCAGCGGCCTGCCGCGGCGGACGACGATCACGTCGATCGAGGTGCGCGAGGCGCTGTCCGAACCGGTGCGGCAGATCTGCCAGTCGATCCGCGACGTGCTCGAAGAGGCGCCGCCGGAAATCTCCGCCGACCTCGTCGACACCGGCTGCACGGTGGTCGGCGGCGGGGCGCTGCTCTACGGGATCGCGAAGGCGATCTCGGAGCACCTGCAGGTGCCCGCGCGGATCGGCGACGATCCGTTGACGGCGGTCGCGCGGGGGACGGGGATCTTCCTCGAGAACCTCAACACGTACGCGCCGGTGTTCTCGCGGGACGACGAGGGGTAGCGAGCTCGCTACCCGTCCTCGACGAACTTCCACTTGTCGAGGTAGTGGCGGATCTTCTGCGCCATCGGATCGCCGTAGCGAGTGAGGAGCGCCGCATCCTCGTCCTGGCGCAGCTGCCTCACTGCCGCGTCGTACTCGATGCGCTCGGGACTTCCCTGCTGCGGAAGCACTCTGTCGGCCGACTCGTACTTGTGTTGCAGAGCACCGGACTTGCGGGCCGAGTCGAGGAGTAGCGCTCGCAGCGGCTTGTACTCGATGCCGTAGCGCTGCGAGAGCGCGTACACCTTGTTTTCGATGGCCGGCAGCTCGCGCTCGACGATCGCCCACTCGGCGATCGCGTCGTCAGCGACCTTGCGAATCTGCGCTCGGTCCTCTTCCGTGAGACTCGCCGTCTGCGCCGGAGTGGTCGGCGCCGGCGTCGGCGCCGCGATCGGGATTGCCTCGCGCGGCTGCTGGAGTGTGGCGATCTGCTGGTGCAGCTCGTCGACCGACCGCGTCAGCTCGTCGAGTTGTGCCGCGACGTCGGAGTCGGCCGGGGGAGCTGCCGCGACCAACTGCGCGGGAAGCTCGGGTGCCTTCCATCGTCCGTAGATCGCGAGCCACACCGCGACCGCCAGGACCGTACAGGTCAGCACGCACAGCGCGATCCCCCGCATGCGTTCGAGCATACCCACTACAATCGGCGCCGTCCGATGCCCGCGAAGTACCTGACCGCGTTCCTGTTCCTCGTCGGCGCGCTGATCGGCGCCGCGGCGATCGTGATGCTGCGCAAGCCGGCCGGAGACGTCGCGAGCTCGACCGCGAACGCGCCGCACGCCGCCGCGGGCACTGCGCCGGCCGACGCCGCGCTGACCGCGGCCCCGCCTGCCCCGGCCCCGGCCGCGGCGCCCGAAGCAGCGCCCGCGACGGCGCGCGAGGCTCAGGTTGCCGACGTGCGGATCGACGCGACCGTCGCCTGGCTGCGCCAGCGGTTCCCCGCGGGGTTCCCGGACCTGACGGCCGCCGAGGCGCTCGAGCTGAAGAGCCTCGATTTCCAAAACGTCCCGCTCACCGACGCCGACCTCGCGATGCTCGCGCCGCTCGTCAACCTCGAAGACCTCGGCCTGCGCGGCACCGCCGTCACCGACGCCGGCCTCGCGCACCTGTCGGGGATGGCGCAGTTGCGCGGCGTTGGATTGCGCGGCACGAAGCTCGACGGCAGCGGCCTCGCCGCGCTGCCGGCGGGTGTCGAGCGGCTCGATCTGACCGACACGCAGGTCTCCGAGGCCGCGCTGGGCAACCTGTCGGGCCGGCGCGCGCTCTCGAACGTCAAACTGAACCGGCTAAAGCTCGGCGATGCGGCCATCGCGACGATCAGTACGTTGCCCGGACTCGAGAAGGTCGAACTCGACGTCACAGCGATCACCGACGTCGGGTTGCGCAGGCTCGTCGAGGACAATCCGCGACTGCGGCGCATCGAGGTCCGCTACACGCGGACCTCGGCCGAGCTCGCCGACGAGTTGAGCCGGCAGCGGCCGGGACTCGAGATCGTGCAGCAGGGTTTCGGGATTCGCTGAACGAAGCGCCCCTGCTCGATGTCGGTGCGCGCTGCGCCCGCGCATAATCACGCGCCGTGAATCGTTCGCGCGCACTCGGAGTCTGGTTGCTGCTGTGCTGCGCGGCGGCCTGGCTGTCGTTGCGCCCCGCGCGCGCGCTCGCCGGATTCTTCGATTCCGCATTCGCGCCGCTGCGCGCGTGCGTCGATCTGTCCGCGCCGGTGCTGCTCGCGAGCGGCGGCGGACTGCGCGCCGACGCGGGCACCGCGCGGCGCACGCTGATCGCGAGCGTCAAGAGCACCGATGTGCGCCGCGCGCTCGCGCGGATGGCCGAGCCGACCGACGAGCGCCTGCGCGCCGGCCGCCACCTCGTGCCCGCCGAGGTGCTGCAGCGCATCAGCGGCGCGCGCGACGTGCTGACCGTGCGCGTGCCGGGCGAGGCGATCGGCATCGAGCCCGGCGATCCCGTCGTGTGCGGCGACGCGTACGTCGGCCGCGTCGGCGCGATCGAGAACTTCGAGCAGGGTCGACTGAGCGTCGAGCTCGTCACCGATCCGCACCACGGCGCGGGCGCGGTCGTGCTCGGCGCCGACGGCGCGCCGCTCGCGCGCATCGTCGTCGGCGGACTGCACGTGCGCAACGACGCG
>SCVU01000571.1 GCA_004296785.1 Planctomycetota bacterium | reverse complement strand
ACCGCGCAGAAGCGGCACAGGCGCGTGCACTCCGCGCCGAGCACCATGACCGTCATCGTCGCGTGCTCGCCCTTCCAGCACTCGCCGATGTTCGGGCAGCGCGCTTCCTCGCAGACCGTGTTGAGCGAGAGCTCGCGCGCGAGCGTCTTCAGCTTCGCGTAGCCCTCGCCGCCGGGCAGCGGGACCTTGAGCCAGGCCGGCTTGCGCTCGAGCGCGCGCTTGCGCGGATCTTGCTGCGGCGCGGATTTCGGCGGCGCGGACGGTTCCATCGAACCGCCGAGTCTAACACGCGCTACGCGACCGCTTCCGCGACGCGCCAGCAGTTCTTGCCGGCCGCCTTCGCCGCGTACATCGCCTCGTCCGCGCGATGCATCAGCGCTTCGACCGTGTCGCCGTCCTCCGGCGCGACCGCGATCCCGATGCTGCAGCCGAGCTGCGTCGGCTGCGTCCCGCGCGCGAACGGCTGTGCGAACGCCGCGAGCACGCGCTCCGCGACGAGCTCCGCCCCGGCGCGCGACTCCATCCGCGGCAAGAGCACCGCGAACTCGTCGCCGCCCAGGCGCGCGAGCGTGTCGCCTTCGCGCAGCAGCGGCCGCAGCCGCTGTGCCACGGCCACGAGCACGCGGTCGCCCGCGGCGTGGCCGAGCTCGTCGTTGACCTGCTTGAACCCGTCGAGGTCGAGGTACAGGAGACCGACGGACTCGCCGGCGCGCAGCGTGTTCGCGAGCGCTTGCTCCGCGCGATCGTGCAGCAGCGCGCGGTTCGGCACGCCGGTCAGCGCGTCGTGCGTCGCCTGGTGCGCGAGCTGCTCCTCGAGCGCGAGCTCGGTCAGCTCCTGGCCGATCCAGCCCGCGACGAGCTGCGCGAAGTTCAGATCGTTCAGTTCGAACTCGACGAACGCGCCGCGCCGCGAGAACAGCGCGAACGTCGCGCACGCCTCGCCCTGCAGCCGCACCGGGCAGCCGACGTACGCACTGATGTGTCCCTCGGCCGCCTCGGGCGCTTCCTCCCACGGCGACTCCGCGACCATGCCGAGCGCGAGCAACTGGCCGCGGCGCAGCGTCTCGCCGCACAGCGACGCATTGAGGCGCAGCGCGTCGCCGACCTCGATGCGCTTGTCGGGATCGAACACGTGCTCGATCACGCGCAGGCCGTCGCGGCGCCGCGCGACCCACGCGCCGTCGAGGCCGAGCTCGCCCGCGGCGAAGCGCAGGAGCTCCGCGATCCGCTGCGCGCGCGTGATGCCCTGCCGCGAAGTCATCGCGATCAGCGTGCGGAGTCGGCGCTCGATGCGCCGCCGGTCGCGGATCTGGCTCTGCAGCCGCTCGTTGCTGCGCGTCAGCTCGCGCGTGCGCGCGCGCACGTCGCGTTCGACGCGCCGATTGCGCTGCACGAGACCGCGCAGGTACGCCGCGCTGACCAGCGCCAGCGCGAGCACGCCTGCCGCGATCGCATACGGCTCCCAGGCGCCGCGGACCGCGTACCCGCGGGCCGGCCGGTACGCGAACGACCACGGGCGGCCGGCGAACATGCCTTCGCGGCGGACCTCGACGTCCTCGAGCAGCCCGCTCGCCGCAGGCGCGTGCGCGCCGGCATACACGCGGCACGGCCCGGCGCCCGCGCCGGTCACGTCGACGACCTCGATCGCGAAATCGTCGCGCAGTTCGCCGTGCAGGTTCGATTCGACGAGCGCGTCGACGTCGAAGCCGCCGAGCACGAAGCCGGTGCCGCGCGTCGCGAGCGCGACGCCGATCACGCGTCGCTCCGGATCCGCGCCGCACAGCGGCTCGCTCGCGACGGGCTGACCGCCCTCGCGCGCCGCGCCGAGCACGCGCTGCATCAGCGCGTGCGCGTGCAGTCCACCGCCGACGAACTCGACGGCGCCCGCGCGCGCGAGGTCGTAGTGCCGGAGCGCGGGCCCGTCCGTGCGCGGCAGCTCGGCGTAGTGCAGCGATTGCACCGACGGGTGACGGTCGAGCACGTCGTCCGCGAAGCGCCGGAACTCGTCGGAGCTCACGGACTCCGAGCAGTCGAACAGTCCGCGCAGCGCGTGCAGCGTGTCGAGATCGCCGCTCAACCGGTGCACGAGGCCGGCGTGCAGATCGAGCGCGCGGCGCTCGAACTCGGTGCGCAGTTCGCGCGCGACGAAGCTCTGCGAGGCGACGAACGCCGCGCATGCGAGCAGCGCGCCGACCGACCAGGTGAGCGGGATGCGCCAGCGCCCTGCCGGGGCGCGCTCGGACTCGGAGTCCGCAACGGGAATCTGCTGTTCCATTGCCTGCCGCGCGGCCTGCCAGACCGGTGCGACGCGGGATTTTTCGACCTCGGGAGTCGAGAACTTGAGACCCCGGCAGAATTTTTTTCTCGGACCCCCGCGGGGTCGAACGAGCCCCGGGACCGCTTAGCGCGCGACGGAGCGCAGTCGGGCGAGCCGCTCGAGCGCAGCCGCGCTCCGCGGATCCTTCGCCAGCGCGAGCTCGTACGCGACCAACGCTTCGGCACCGCGCCCTTGCGCCTCCAACATGCGGCCGCGCAGGTACGAGGCCTCCGCGGACCGCGGCGCGGCCTGCTCCGCGCGCTCGCTCCAACCGAGTGCGCGCGCCACATCCGCTGCGCTCGCGCTCGCCGCGGTCGGCATGCGCTCGCGCAGGTCGAACGCACGCGCGAACGCGCGCGCCGCCTGCAGCTCGTCACCCGGCTGCGCGTAGGAGAGCGCCAGGAGTTCGTGGAGTCGCGGCGCATCCGGATCGAGCTCGATGCCGCGCAGCAGCGCGGTGCGCGCCGCGTTGCGCCGCTGTAGCGCGAGGTGCACCGCACCGAGCTTCTGCCACAGCAGCGCTCGATCCGGCTGCAGGCGCAGCGCGTTCTCGTAGTCGCACGTTGCGGAGCGGTGGAACCCGAGCTCTGCGGCGA
>SCVU01000072.1 GCA_004296785.1 Planctomycetota bacterium | reverse complement strand
CCGCATCGGCGGGCGCATCGCGCGCGCCGAGCTCGCGCCGCTGCCGCTGCCGTTGTTGCGGCGCGCGCTGTGGCGGCTGTTGCGCCAGGGCAGCGGCCACGCGCCGTCGCAGGTGCAGGTCGAGCAAATCGCCGATGCGCTGGCGCGCGGCCGCGTCGCGCGCTTCAACCTGCGCGGCGCGTGGCACGCGTGGCTGCGCGCCGACGAGCTGCAGCTGTTGCCGCCGAGCGCCGCGCTCGGGCCGCGCGAGCCGCGCGCCGGTTCGACCGCCGCGCAGCCCGGCCTGCCGTTCCCGCTCGCGCGCGGCGCGCGCTTCGTGCCCGAGGCGCAGTGGGCGCTCGCGGTGCCGGGCGAGGTCGTGCTGCCGGACGGCCGCGTGCTGCGCGCGACGCGCGTCGAGCCCGGCGCGTACGCCGCGCACAGCGGCGACGCCGACGCGGTCGCCGAGCTCGACGCCGAGGGCTTGCCCGCGGAGCTGTGCGTGCGCTGGCCGCGGCGCGGCGATCGCTTCCACGGCCTCGGCGCGCCGGGCCACAAGAGCCTCGCGCGCTTCCTGTCCGGCCTCGGCGTGTCGCGCGAGGACCGCGCCGGCGTGCCGCTCGTGTGCGCGGACGGCGAGATCCTGTGGGTCGTCGGCCTGCGGCCGTGCGAGCGCCACAAGCTGCGCCGCTCGACGCGCGCGCGCCTGCGCCTGGAGCTCGCGCCGGGAGCACCGAGCGCCGGATGACCGCGGCCCGACGGTCGCAGGCGCGGTTCGACGCGCGCGAGCTGCGCGTGCTCGCGCGTCTGCGCTCGCCGCGCGCGATCCAGGACTTCCTCGACGGGCTCGACTACTCGAACTTCGAGGCTGCGCGCTCGCCGCGCGGCGTGTTGCGCGATCGACGCGCGCAGTGCTTCGACGGCGCGGTGCTCGCCGCCGCGGCGCTGCAGCGGCTCGGCTACCCGCCGCTCTTGTTCGACCTCGAGGCCGAGCGCGACGACGACCACGTGCTGGCGCTGTACAAGGTCGGCGGGCTGTGGGGCGCGGTCGGCATGTCGAACACGACGACGCTGCGCTTCCGCGAGCCGGTGCACCGCACGCTGCGCGAGCTCGCACTGTCGTACTTCGAGTTCTACTTCAACCTCGCGCGCGAGAAGACGCTGCGCCGCTACTCGAGCCCGCTGAAGCTTGCGCGCTTCGAGCGCGCGCACTGGCGCACCGACGACGCGGCGATGCCGCGCATCGAGTCGGCGCTGTACGCGCTGCGCCACTACGAGCTGGCACCTGCGCGCGCGCTGCGCGCGCTCTCGCGGATCGACAAGCGCGCGTTCGACGCGGGCCTGCTCGGCGCGCGGCGCGAAGGCCTCTACCGCGCACCGCGAGGGTGACACGGGGCCCGCGCGCGCGCTAAGTTGAGCTGCCGTCCGTGTCGCTCGTGCACCCCCTCCCGCGCACTCCGCTCGCCGAACGCCTCGCCCCACGCCTCGCGGACGTCGAGCGCCGCGTGGCGGCGGCCTGCGCGCGCGCGGGTCGCGAGCGCGCCGCGGTGCGCGTGCTGCCGGTCACGAAGTCGGTCGAGCCCGCGGTCGCGGCCGCGCTGCTCGAGCTCGGCCACGCCGAGCTCGCGGAGAACCGCGCCGACGAGCTCGAGCGCAAGCGCGCGTGGTTCGCGGAGCGCGGCCTCGCGGTGCGCTGGCACTTCATCGGCCATCTGCAGCGCAACAAGGCGCGCCGCGTCGCGCGCGCGTGCGCCGAGATCCACTCGGTCGATTCGGCGGAGCTCTACGACACGCTCGCGCGCGTGTGCGACGAGGAGGGACTCGAGCTTTGCGTGTGGCTGCAGGCCAAGCTGTGGCCCGAGGACAACAAGGGCGGCTTCACGCCGGAGGAGCTGCTCGCGCTGTGGCGCGCGGCGCCGCCGAGCCCGCGACTGCGCTGGCGCGGCTTGATGGCGATGGCGCCGTTGCTCGACGACGACGCCGCGGCCGCGCGCGCCGCTCGAACGGTCTTCAGCGGGTTGCGCGAGCTCGCGCGGCGCGGCGATCCCGCGCGCTTCGACGGCGGGCGCGTGCGCCTGTCGATCGGCATGAGCTCGGACTTCGAGATCGCGATCGAGGAAGGCGCCGACGTCGTGCGCATCGGCAGCGCGCTGTTCGAGGAGTCGGGAGCCGCCTGATGGACGGCGACGCGCTGTACCTCGTCGTCGTCGGCAGCTCGCTGCCGCCGCGCGCGCTGCCGGAGACCGGCTCGCTCGTGATCGGCAGTTCGAAGGAGCTCGCGCAGCTCGTGCTCGACGCGCCCGGCGTCGACTCCGCGCACTGCGCGATCGGCCGGCTCAAGGAAGGCGGCTTCGCGCTGAAGGACCTCGGCTCGAAGTCCGGCGTCGAGCTGAACGGCCAGCGCGTCGGCGCGGCGCGCCTCAAGCGCGGCGATCGCATCCGCATCGGCGGCGCGCTGCTCGAGGTCGGCTCGGGCGCGGCGCCGCAGGTGCCGGGCATGAAGATGCAGCGGCGCCTCGGCCGCGGCGCGATGGGCGAGGTCTGGCTGGCCGAGCAGGAGCGCCTGCAGCGGCCGGTCGCGCTGAAGTTCCTGTCGCCGGCGCTGGCGCGCGACGCGCAGTTCGTGCAGCGCTTCGAGAGCGAGGCGCGCGCGGCCGCCGCGCTGAACCACCCGAACGTCGTCGTCGTCTACGACGTCGGCACCGTGCCGGCCGCGGCGGACTCCGACGCGCTGCACTACCTGTCGATGGAGTACATGGACGGCGGCAGCGTCGAGGAGCTCGCGCAGCGGCGCGGGCGCCTGCCGTGGCGCGAAGTGCTGCCGATCTTCCGCGACGCCGCGCGCGCGCTCGAGTTCGCGCGCTCGCGCCAGCTCGTGCACCGCGACGTCAAGCCGGCCAACCTGATGTTCGGCTCCGGCGGCCACGTCAAGCTCGCCGACCTCGGGCTGGCCGCGTCGACGCACCCCGAGGCGCTGGCGAGCGAAGGCGGAGGCGAGCGGCGCATCTTCGGCACGCCGCACTTCATCGCGCCCGAGCAGGCGCGCGGCGAAGCGCCCGACCACCGCTCGGACCTGTACTCGCTCGGCGCGACCGTGTGGCGCCTGCTCGCGGGCCGCACGCCGTTCCAGGGCGCGAGCACGCGCGACATCCTGCGCGCGGCGTTCACCGAACCGCCGCCGCCGCTGGCCGCGCAAGCGCCCGATTGTCCGGCCGCGCTCGCGCAGCTCGTCGAGCGGCTGCTCGCGAAAGACGCGCGCGAGCGGCCGCAGACCGCGGCCGATGTGCTCGCCGCGCTCGAAGCCGTCGAGCGCGCGCCCGCCGTCGCGACCCGCGGCGCGACCACCGCCGCGCCGCGCCGCGCGAGCTGGTACATCGGCTTCGCGCTCGCGTGCGCGCTCGGCATCGGCGGCTGGTACGCGCTGCGCGGCCGCGGCGAGCCGGCTCCCGGCGCGGGCGAGCGCACGAGCGGCACGCGCGCGACCGGCGGCTCGTCCAGCGCCGGTCCCGCGCTCGACGCGCCGTCGCTCGAGCCCGCCGCGCCGCCGCGCGTGCTGTCGAGCGAGGACGCGCGCGTGCGCGAGCTCGAGGCGCAGCTCGCGCTGCGCGACGCGCCGCCGGCCTCCGATCCGCGCGCGCGCCTGGACGCGCTGCGCGCGCTCGCGCGCACGTACGCCGGCAGCGCGGCCGCCGCGAACGCCGAGAACGAATCCGCCGAGCTCGAGCGCGCGCTCGCGCGGCTCCAGGACACCGATCGCGCGGCCGCCGACGCGCACGAGCGCGCGGTGGCGCGCTTCGGCGAGCGCGCCGGCGTCGACGCCGACGCGGCGCCGCTCGATGCGGTCGCGCGCGCGCTGGCCGAGCTGCGCGGACCGGCGATGGAGATCGACATCGCGGCCGACACCGCGCTCGCGCCGCTGCGCGAGGAGCGCGAGAAGGTGCTGTGGACCGCGCTCGCGGCGCGCGCCGAGGCGGCGCTGCAGGCCGGCGAGGCGGCGCGCGCGCGCGGCGAGCACGCGCGCCTCACCGAGCTCGTCGGCGCGCTCGCAGCACTGCCCGAACTGCCGCCCGCGCACGGGCGCGACGGCGCCGCCGCGCGCGCGCAGGTCGAAGCGGCGCGCGCGCGCGCCGCCGAGTGGCTGTCGGCCTCGGGCGCGGACGCAGAGCGCTACACGGCCGAACTCGCGTCGACCGAGGGGCGTCGGCTCGCCGCCGCGCTGCGCACGCCGTCGAGCGAAGGCAAGTCGGTCGCGCAGCAGTGGCTCGCGTTCGAGTTCGGCGCCGCGCGCGCGCGACTCGATCCGCTCGCGAGCTCCGCGCACGCGCCGACGCGCGCGCGCGTCGCGGTGCTCGCGGCCGAGCTCGACGCCGCACAGCGCGCGCTCGGCGCGCTGGCGGCCTCGTTCGCGGCCGGCGAGTGGAAGCGCAAGACGATCACCGACCCGCGGCCCGGCCGCGGCGGCGTGCGCGAAGTGCTCGGCGTCGACGCCGCCGGCGTGCGCGTGCCGCGCGACGGCGGCGACGAGACGATCCCGTGGGCGGCGTTCGCCGTGAAGCACGACTCGCTCGCGCCGCTGTTCAGCGGGCGGCGCGCGCGCGAGTGGGACGAGGCCGAGCGCGACGCGATCGCGGCGCTCGCACGGCTGTGCGTGCTCGCCGAGGTCGCGCCGCGGCTGCAGTCGGCGCTGCGCAGCGTCGACACGCGGCCGTTCGGTCCCAGCGACGCGGCCGCGCTCACGAGCGCGCTCGACGCGGTGGCCGAGCTGCACGCGAGCCCGGCCGCGCGCGAGCGGCTCGACGCGGAGCGCGACGCGGCCGCGCGGATCGCGCGCGCGCTGGTCGCGCTCGGCGAGCGGCGGCCGGCCGAGGCGGCGGCGGAGCTCGAGCGCGTGCTCGCGGCGCCGCAGCCGACCTGGGTCGCGCTGCTGTTGTCGAGCGGAGAGCGCTGAGGCCGATGCACGACGCCGCGTTCCCGCTGCAGCCGCTGGACGGCGGGCGCGCGTGCCTGCTGCGCGTGCGCGCGCAGCCCGGCGCGAGCCGCACCGGCCGCGCATCGGCGTGGAACGATCGCTTGAAGCTCAGCCTCGCCGCGCCGCCCGAGGACGGCCGCGCGAATCGCGAGCTCGTCGCGTGGCTGCGCGCCGAGCTCGGCGTCGCCGCGAGCGAGCTCGAGCTCGTCGCCGGTCACGCCGAGCGCAACAAGTCCGTGCGCATCGCGCAGCCCTTTGCGATGATCGAGCCCCACGTGCGCGCGTGGCTCGCCGGGCCCGACGCGCGCGAGCGCCGATGAGCTCCAATCCGACGTCCACCGTGCACGCGCTCGACGTCGGCGTCGCGCGCGCGCTGTACGAGCTGTCGCGCCTGCGCGTGCCGCCGCCGCGCGCGCTGCTCATGCTCGGCACCGGCATCTCGACGCTGCCCGAGCGCATCCAGAACGCGCAAGCGTTCGCGCTCGGCGACCTCGCGTTCCCCGGCCTGTGGCGCACGAGCACGCTGTGGAGCGGAGCGCTCGACGGCTGCCCGGTGTGGGTGCTCGAGGATCCGCTCGGCGACCCGCGCAACGACGAGGCGGCGGCGCCGTGGGAAGGCGCGTTCCCGTGCTGGCTCGCGGCGCGCGCGGGCGCGCGCGTGCTGCTGCACACCTCCGCGGGGCTCGGCCTCGCGCGCGAAGGCGCCGCCGAGCCGCCGCCGGGCACGCTGGTCGCGCTGCGCGATCACGTCAACCTGTCGGGCGCGACGCCGCTCGTCGCGCTCGCCGGCAGTCAGCTCGGGCCGCTGTTCCCCGACGTCACGCGGCTGCACCACGACGGGCTGCGGCGCAGCGCGCTGGCGCGCGCGGAGCGACTCGGCCTCGACGTGCGCGAAGCGGTCGGCGCGTGCACGCTCGGTCCGAGCCTCGACACGCCGGCCGAGCGCCGCGCGTGGGCGCTGCTCGGCGCCGACGTCGCGGTGCAGGGACTCGCGACGCCGCTGCTCGCGGCCGCGCACTCGGGGCTCGCGACGCTCGCGCTGGTCGCGGTCACGCAGGGCGGCAGCGAGCCCGCCGAGCTCGGCGCGATCCTGACCGCGACGCAGACGGCGACGGCGGCGCTCGAGGACTGGATCCTCGCGCTCGGCGCCGATCTCACGGGCGCGGCGCGCGCGCTGGCGGCGACGGAAGACGCATGAGCACGCGGACGGATCGCGCGCCCGCGCTGGCGGTGTTCGTGTCGGGTTCGGGGCGCAGCCTGGCGAATCTGCTCGAGCGCGCGCGCGACGGGCGCATGCGCGCGCGCGTCGCCGCGGTGATCGCGGATCGGCCGGGGATCCGCGCGCTCGACATCGCGCGCGAGCACGGCATCGAGCCGCTCGTCGTCGATTGGAAGGCGTGCGGCGGCGAGGGTCCGTTCGCCGCGCAGGCGCTCGCGCACGCGGAGCACAGCGGCGCCGAACTGCTCGTGCTCGCGGGATTTCTGCGCAAGCTGCGCCTCACCGAGCGGTGGCGCGGCCGCGCGATCAACATCCACCCGGCGCTGTTGCCCGCGTTCGGCGGCAAGGGTTTCTACGGGGATCGCGTGCACGCGGCGGTGCTCGCGAGCGGCGACGCGGAAACGGGCTGCACGGTGCACTACGTCGACGACGACTACGACAAGGGGCCGATTCTGCTGCAGCGGCGCGTGCCGGTGCACTCGGGCGACGACGTGCACGCGCTCGCATCGCGCGTGTTCGAGGCGGAGCTCGAAGCGCTGCCGGCGGCGATCGAACGGCACTTCGCCGGTTAGTCCGCGAGCCGCGCCTTCACGTCGAAGACGCGCGCGACCGTGTCGGCGTTCTCGACGCGCAGCTCGAATGCGCCGGCCGGAAGATCGCAACCGCTGTCGAGCTTGCCGTCGTTCGAATCGGACTCGAGCAGCAGCCCGCTCGACTTGCTCGTGACGCGCGCCCGCAGCGGACCTCCCTGCCACTGCCGGATCTCGAATTCGAGCCGCGAGGCGCCGTCGATCTCTCCGCTGGCCGCGACGAAGCTCTCGCCGGGCGCGAGCTCCGTAGGCGACGAAGTCCACTGGATCGAATCCACGCGGACTCGGGTCAGCCAAGTGACCGAGAGCGCGACGCCCCCGAGCACGACCACGATCACGATCCACACTCCCCAACTCCTCATCCGCGCGAGCCTAGCGCCGCCGTCGCTTCGACTGCAACTGCAGGAGTGCGCGCGCGCGCAGCTCGGCGTCGCCGCGCAGCGGCGTCCCGTCCGCGTACGCGCCCTCGCTCGCGCGCCCGACGTGCGCGACGAGCCCGACCAGGCTCAACAGATCGTCGCGGTTGTGCGCGAACACCTGCTCGAGCCGGTGCGCGCGCCCGGCCAGGAAATCGAGCCACGCGGCCGGCGCCATCGACCCCGGCAAGTCGTCCTCGCGCGCGACGCCGAGCAGCTCGCGCTCCATCGTCGAAAGGCGCCCGTTCGGCAAGCCCGCGCCGTACAAGCGCCGGCACGGCCAGTACAGATCGAGGTGCGGCTTGTCCGCGAACGGCGTCGGCAAGCCGTGGTAGCGCAGCTTGTCCTCGAGCCGATGGCGATCGAACGACTTGCCGAAGAACGTGACGACGTGCGGCGCTGCGCGGATGCGCCGCTCGACGTCGGCGAGCAGCGCGCGCTCCTCGGCCGGACCTTGCAGAAAACCCTGCCACAGCTCGAACGCGCCGTCGCGGTACTCGCCGAGCGCGACGAGGAACGCGATGCCGCCGGCGCCGCCCTGCAAGCCGTTCGTCTCGATGTCGAGGAACAGGCCCGCGCGCGGATCGAGCCCCGCGAGCGCCGGATCGCGCGCGACGAGCGCGAGATCGCCGGCGCGCGCGTGCTCGATCGCCGCGAGCGCGAGCTCGCCGTGCCGGTGCGCGGCCTCGAAGCGCGTCGTGCGCGCGAGATACGCACCGTGCTCGTTGCGCTGCTCGACGAGCGCGGACGGCAGCTCGGGCGACAGGCGCGCGCGCGGCGCCGGCACGACTCCGGGTGCCGACGGCGGCAGGATGCGCCGCAGCTTGTCGCGCAGCGGATCGGATGGCGTGCTCACGGCTCGCGCGGCGCATCGCCCGGCGGATCGTAGAGGCCGACGTCCGCTTCGCGCGGCCCGTCGCCCTCGACCAAGTGCTCGAGCACGCGCATCGCGCCGGCCTTGCCGAGCGGACCGACCTCGACGACCGGACCGACGCAGGCCGGACAGCCGTCGCGGCACGGACACGCGCGCACGACGTCGAGCGCCGCGCCGAGCAGCTCGCGGTGCGCGCGGAACACGACGCTCGACAGCCCCGCGCCGCCGTGCATGCGGTCGTAGAGGAACAGCGACGGCCGCGCGAAGTGCGCCGAGCGGATCTGCGCCGAGAGCCCGAGATCCTGCGGCTGGCAGCGCAGGTACAGCGGCGCGACGCGGCGCACGAGCATGCCGAGGCCGTGCCACGTCGCGCCGTCGAGCTCGAGACGCTGCGCGACGTCCTCCTCGAGCACGAGCGCGAAGGACTCGGTGTCGATCTCCTCGGCCGGCAGGTGGATCTCCCCCGCTCCGACGTTCTCGCGCGTGTAGAAGCGCACCTTCTTGAACACGGTCGCCTGCGTCGTCACGTGGACCTCGCCGCGGAAGACCGCGTAGTCGCGCGCACGCGCCGCGCACTGCTCGAGGCGCAGCACGCGCAGATCCGTGTCGGTCTCGGCCTCCGTGTAGTAGTCGGTGTCGACCTCGCGCGCGTACGCGCGGCGGTTCGCGTAGTCGAAGCGCTCGATCTTCCACGTGCGGCCCTCGACCTGGTAGATCGCGCCGTCGTGCACCGCGGTCAGCGACCCCTCGCGGTCGATCTCGCCGATCGCCTTGTCCGTCTCGGCGTCGAGCACGAGCACGTTGTCGGGCTCGTTGCCCGACAACGACACGTGGTGCGCCGGGTACGCGTCGGCGATCCAGTACCAGGTGCGCTCGCGCTTCTGCAAGAGCTGCGACTCCTCGGCCAGGTAGTCGAGGATCGCCGGCACCTGCGGCGAGTCGCCGAAGCCGCGCACCGCGCCGTCCGCCTGCTCGCGGAACGGCAGCTCGAACGCCGCGCATTTGAGCTGCTCGGCCAGCGACACGAGGTTGTCCGGATCGAGCGCGGTGCGCTCGCGCGGCGCCTCGAACAGGTACTCCGGATGCGTCGCGAGGTACTGATCGAGCGGATCGGAGCGCGCGATCAGCACGGTCAGCGACGCGCGCGAGCGGCGCCCGACGCGGCCGGCGCGCTGCCAGAACGAGGCCTGGCTGCCCGGGTAGCCGACGAGCACCGCGACGTCGAGCGCGCCGATGTCGATCCCGAGCTCGAGCGCGTTCGTGCTGACGACGACCTTGACCGCGCCGCTGCGCAAGCCCTGCTCGATCTCGCGCCGCAGATCGGGCAGGTAGCCGCCGCGATAGCCGCGCACCTCCTCGGGGCGCAGGCCGAGCTCGGCTGCCGCCTCCTTCAGGTAGCGCGTCAGCACCTCGACCGCCGTGCGGCGGTTGACGAAGAAGATCGTCTGGTGCTGCGGACCGCACACGCGCGACGCGAGGCGCCGCGCTTCCTCGAGCGCGTTCGCGCGCAGGCCCGCGACGGCGTTCAGCAGCGGCGGGTTGTACACCGCGAAGTGGCGCGCGCCGCTCGGCGAGCCGTCGCGCTCGACGAGCTCGGGTGCGCGCCCCGTCAGCGCGCGCGCGTGCCCGAGCGGATCGTGCAGCGTCGCCGACGAGAGGAGGAAGCGCGGCGACGCGCCGTAGTGCGCGGCGATCCGCACGAGCCTGCGCAGCACGCCCGCGACGTTCGAACCGAACACGCCGGCCAGCGTGTGCACCTCGTCGATCACGATCGTCTCGAGATTGCGGAACAGGTCCGCCCACTTCGGGTGGTGCGGCAGGATCCCGGTGTGCAGCATCCACGGATTCGTCAGCACGACCTGCCCGCGCTCGCGCAGCGTGCGGCGGATCGACGGGCTCGTGTCGCCGTCGTAGGTGAACGAGTGCCACGGCTCGCCCAGCTGGTTCGTCGAGCACAGCGCCTCGATCGAGCGGTTCAGGTTCGCCGACTGGTCCTGCGACAGCGCCTTGGTCGGGAACAGCCACATCGAGCGCGCGCGGCCGCGCGACTGCACGAGCGACTGCAGCACCGGCGCCGTGTAGCACAGCGTCTTGCCCGACGCGGTCGGCGTCGTCACGAGCACGTCGCGGCCGGCCAGCGCCGCCGCGATCGCGCGCGCCTGGTGCGCGTACGGCCGCTCGACGCCGCGCGCGCGGAACAGCTCGACGATGCGCGGATCGAGCGCGCTCGGCCAGTCGGCGACCTCGGCCGCGCGCTCGGGCGACACGCGCCAGCGCGAGAAGCGGCCGCCGAGCTCGGCGTCGGAGCGCAACAGTTCGACGAGGTCTTCGATGCCGTGCGCGCTGCGCGAACGGCGCGCGCCGCCGCGCGTCGCGGCGGGCGCCAGCGGATCACGGACGGGATCGGGGCCAGGGACAGGCGCGGTTGAGCTGCTCACGGAACCTCGTCGGGTGACGGAAGTCGGCGACCCTACCCCACGCGCAGCGTAGCGCCCTAGGGCGCCGCCAGCCAGCGCAGCAGCGCCGCGTGCAGCTCCGGGAACTTCGGCCGCGCGCGCGCGCCGTCGAGCTCGAGCTCGATCGCGCCGCCGGCGCCGCGGCCGAGGACGAGCCGCTGCACGCTGCCGTCCTTCTCGGTCAGCGCGAGCTCGACGACCTCGGCCAGCTCCCCCGCCGGACCTTCGAGCCACTCCGCCGCCTGGATCGACAGCGCGCGCTCCAGCCACACCGGCTCGAGCTCGCGCGCCTCCGGCCCGCGCGCGCCGTCGCGCCGCCACGTGCCGTCGGCCCCGTCGCGCACGTAGACGCGCTTGCGCAGGCCGGCCGACACCTCGATCGAGCTCAGCGCGAGCTCGTCGTGCTTCCACACCTCGCGCGTGCGCCACAGCGCGAGCGCCGGATCGAGCAGCGCGTCGAGCTCCGCCGGCGCGAGCACGAGCACCGCGTCGCCGTCGCGCAGCGCGAGGCGACCGCTCGCGCTGCTCGTCGCGTGCGGCGCGCCGAACTCGAAGCGGCACACGCGCTCGTCGCCGGCCCACACGGTGAGCGCGCGCTCGCGCACGAGCTCGCTCGGCGCGAGCGCCGGCAGGTACGTCGGCAGCTCGATGCCCTCGAGGCGGCCGAGCAGGTCTTCGACGCGCGCGCCGTCGGCGCGCGGCGCGCGGCCGGGCTCGCCGGTGAACCAGCGGCCGTTCAGCGCGGCGAGCTCGAGCGCGACCGGCGCGGCGGCGCCCGCCGGCCACGACTCGAGCGCAAGCCGCGTGATGCTCGCGCGCTCGGCGCGCAGCAGCCGGTAGTCGAGCAAGTTCTCGAGCGCGGCGGCGAGGATCCCGACGTCGCGCGTGTCGACGCGCCAGACCGGCCCGCTGCCGCGCTCGCGGCACAGCCAGTCGCCCTCGGCCGCGCGCTGCGCGGGCGCGCCGGGAAAGCGGCCGAAATCGAGCGTGCGCGTGGCGCCGTCGCCGAGCTCGAGCGCGATCGAGAAGCGCGGCGCGTCGAGACCGTAGCGCGCCAGATCCGCGGGCGCTTCGTCGACGAACGCGACGACCGGCAGCACGCAGGCCGAGCGCAGCAGCGCGGAGACCGCGAGCGGATCGAGCGCGACCGCGCGCGGCGCGCGCACGCGCCAGATCGGGAAGCCCGCGACGATGCCGTCGACCGCCGCGTCGAACGGCGCGGCCTCGCTCGCGAATGGATCAGCGCCGGCACCCGCGCACTCGCGGCGGATCGCGGTGACCGCGGACGGATCGACGTCGAGCGCGCGGCGCTCGCGGTAGTCGTCGAGGTTGCGATCGAGCAGTGCATCCAGCGCGCGCGACGTGTGCAGCACGCGCCCGCCGGCCTGCACCCACATCCCGCGGCCGTCGATGTCGAGCGCGCCGAGCAGCAGCTCGCGCCGCTGTTCGGCGCCGGACTCCGCGCGCTCGGTGAAGCGCACGCGCGCGCGCGGCGGCTCGAGCCCGAGCTTCGCCGGCGTGTGGACCGCCGCGTCGGCGGCCGGCTGCGCGATGCCGAGGCCGGAGCGCGCGACCTCGATCAGCGCCGCCACGACGCCCGCGTCGGCGGCCGCGTCGCGCAGCGGATCGACGATGCGCCAGCGCTGGCGCGCGTCGAGCTCGAGCCGGACCTGCAGGCCGCGGATCCGATGGTCGACCTCGATCGACGCGAGTCTTCCGGCGTCGAAGCCCGCGACGAGCGGCAGCTCGAGCGCCGGCGGCGGCACCTGTGCGGCGCGCTGCTTCCACCACAGGAAGCCGCCGAGCGCGGCGAGGACGAGCAGCAGGACGAGGATCGTGCGCCAGTGCATCGCGGGAACTCAGGGCCGCCGGCGCGCGAACCAGATCGACAGCGCGAGCAGCAGGCACGCGGCCGGCAGCGCGAACCAACCGACCTGCACGACGCGCGCGAGGTACGGTCCGCGCGCGAGGTCGAGCCGGCCGACGTTCGGGTCGGCGCCGGCGACGACGACGCGGTGCTCGCGGCGCGCGAGCCAGTTGAACGACGCGAGCCACAGGTCGCGGTTGGTCTCGAAGGTCGCGTTGGCGAGCGCGCTCGTGCACGCGACGGCGACGACGCGCCCGCGCGCGTTCGGATCCTCGGTGCGCGTGTGCGCCTCGATCGCCGTCAGCAGCGCAAACGTGCCGATCGGCTCGTCGGGGCCGTCGTAGGCGAAGTTGCGCGCGCGCGTGCGCGGATCGATCAGCGTGTCGCGCCACGAATCGCGCGGCGAGCTCGCCAGCTCGATCAGCGCGACGCCGTTCGGCGGCTGGCCGCGCTGCAGCGCGAGCGCGCCGGGGAACACGACGCGCCGCCCGTGGCGGACGAACGGCGCGGTGATCGGATGGCGCGCGTCGAGCTGGCTGCCCGACACCGGCAACACCGCGACGCGCGGATCCCCGTCGGCGAGGATGCCGGTGACCGGATCGATCGTCTCCTTGCACACCGGTCCCTCGAGCACCGAGAGCCCGTAGCTCGTCAACAGATCGCTCGTGCTGCCCTTGCCGGTGTAGACGACGACCGAGGACGCCGCCGCGAAGAGCCGGCCGCCGCGCTCGACGTGCGCGCGCAGCGCGGCCAGCGCGTCCGGCTCGAACGGCTGCGTCGGCGCGAGCAGCGCGACGATGTCCGTGCGCTCGGGGAGCGGTCCCGTGCCGTCCCAGTCGACGAGCTCGAAGCCGTCGTCGCGCAGCGCGCGCGCGAGCATCCCGGCGCCGCCGGGCTCGCCGCTCTCGCGCGCGAGCTCGCCGCGGCCGGTCGAGAACGCGATGCGCGGCTGCTCCATCGCCGACAGGCGCGCCAGCGTCGACGCGAGCAGTTCCTCGCCCTTGAAGGTCGCGATCGCGAGGCGCCGCGCGTCGAGCGGGTCGGGCTGGAACTGCGCCCATTCCTCGAAGGACAGCACGGCCTTGCGCTCGCCCAGGCTGACGACGACCTTGTTCGCGACGTCGTCGACGCGCAGCTCGGTCGCGCGCGCCTGCACCGCCTCGAGCTCGCTCGTGTCGTGGACGTCGAGCTCGAGCTTGCCTTCCGCGCGCGCGGCGGCCAGGCGCAGGAACTCGAGCGCGCGGCGCTGGACCTCGGCGACGAGCTCGCGCTGCGGGCCCGGCTCCGGCCGGAAGAACACGTCGACCCGCGCGGGCGACGGCAACTGCCGGATCCGCTCGAGCGTCGGCTCCGCCAGCGTGTTGACGCGCCGGCGCGACGCGTCGACGCGCACGCGCAGCGCCTCCGTTCGCGAAACCTCGACGCACAGCGCCGCGACCAGCGCGGCCAGCACGACGAGCAGCAGCGACTGCGCGAACAGCGACGCGCGCGCGCGTCGCGAGTAGCCGTGCTCGCGCGGCGACGCGCTCATGAGCGCCACCGCTGCATCTCGAGCCGGCGCGTGCACAGCACGAGCAGGACCGCGCTGGTCGAAACGAGCAGCACGAGCGTCGACGAATCGAACATCCCGCGCAGGAACGTCTGCTCGAGCTGCCCCGCGAGGTCGATCCGCTCGATCAGCGCGCGGCGCGTCGCGCGCGACGCGAACGCGAGCCGATCGACGAAGGTCGGCAGCAGCACGATCCCCGCGCACAGCATCATGCCGAGGAACGCCGCGACGACTGGCGTCGCGGCCAGCGCGCTCGCGACCAGTCCGGCGCTGCAGAACACGAGCGAGGCGAGCACCGTGCCGCCCCAGGCGAGCACGAGGCGCGGCCAGTCGATCGCGGCGCCGCACGCGGCCAGCGCGGCCGCGAGCACGAACGCGCCGCCCCACAGCACCGCCATGAACGTCGTCGCCGCGAGCACCTTGCCGAGCACGAGCGCGCCGTCCTTCACCGGCGCGGTCAGCAGGTACTCGAGCATCCCCGAGCGCGCCTCCTCGCTGATCATCCGCATCGTGAGCAGCGGCGGCAGCACGATCGAGATCCAGCCGAACCCGCTGCGGAACGCGTACAGGAACGCCGCGTCCGCATCGCCCTTGGTGGCGATCAGGAGCGCGGGGAACGCGTAGCCGTTGAGGAACAGGCCGAGCGCGAGCAACACCCACGCGACCGGCTGCAGGAACAGACCGGAAAGCTCGCGCCGGTAGATGACCGCGGTGCCGCGGAGGAGCTCGGGACCGCGCATCACGATGGCGGGACGGAGTCCGGCGGCTCGACCGCCTTCGGCGCGCCGAGGTCGCGCTTCCAGCCCTGGTCGAACGGATTGAGGTTGTAGACGACGCGCGGCTTCTCGGCGGGCGCGGCGGGCGCAGCGCTCGCAGACGCCGCAGATGCCGCAGACGGCGCAGCGGGCGCGGCGCGCGCAGCCGGCGCGGCGCTCGAAGCGCCGAGCATCACGAGCCCGGAAGTCGGTTCCTCGTTCGCGCTCGCGCTCGCCGGCGGCGCCTCGACGCCCGCCGCGCTCTGCGGCAGCTCGAGCGCGATGCGCGCGAACAACTGCTCGAGCGTCGGCCGCTGGAACGACAGCTCGCGCAGCGCCCAACCGCGCTGCGCGGCGAGCGCGCCGACGTCCTCGCGCAGATCCTCCGCGCACTCGATGCGGAACACGTGGTGGATGCCGAGGCGGCCGCCGTGCGCGACGCGCAGCGCTCCCGGCAGCGCGCGCAACAGTCGCAGCGCGGCCTCGACGTCGGCGCCGACCACCGCTTCGCAGCGCACGTGGCTCGCGCCGCCGAGCGTGCGCGCGAGCTCCGCGGGCTTGCCGTCGGCCGCAATGCGGCCGCGGTGCAGCACGATCACGCGTTCGGCGACCGCTTCGACCTCCGACAGGATGTGCGACGAGAAGATCACCGTGCGCTCGCGGCCGACCTTGCGCACGAGCTCGCGCACCTCGGCGCGCTGCAGCGGATCGAGGCCGCTGGTCGGTTCGTCGAGCACGAGCACCTCGGGCTCGGACAGCAGCGCGACCGCCAGGCCCGCGCGCTGGCGCATGCCCTTCGAGAAGTCGCCGAGCAGCGAGCGCGCGCGCTCGCCCAATCCGACCTCCGCGAGCACTTCCGGCACGCGCCGCGCGATCCGCGCGCGATCCAAGCCGTGCAACCGGCCCTGGAACTCGAGCATCTCGGACAGGCGCAGGTCGCGGTACAGCGGCACGCCCTCGGGCAGGTAGCCGATGCGCTGGCGCGCCTCGAGCGACTGCCGCGCGAGATCGAAGCCGGCGACGCGGACCGTACCGCTCGTCGCGGGCATGTAGCCGGTCAGGATCCGCAGCGTCGTCGTCTTGCCGGCGCCGTTGATGCCCAGGAAGCCGACGACTTCGCCGCGGCCGACCTCGAACGAGATGCCGTCGACGGCGGTGAACGCGCCGTAGCGCCTGACGAGCTCTTGGACGGAGATCAAGGCGGTGAAAGTAGCACGCTGCGCTAGTCAGGTGCACGAAGGGGGTCACACGTGCATCGCCGAGAGGTGCCGGTCTTAAACGGCGAGCGCGCGGTCGGCACTACCGGTCGGAGCTGCGTAGTCTCACGTGTCGGGCGATTGCGGAAGTTCGACCGCTCGCCGTGTCGCTTCGAGTGTCAGGAGTCCACCTCACACCGAAACGGCGCCGAACGCGGCCGTCGCTCGGCAGCAAGCCAGGTCCGCACCCGCCCACTCGTGCCTGACGGACGCTCCACCGGCGGTCGCAGATCCACCCTCGACGTGCCGGGGCGGAGATGCGCCTTTCGGTCCGCCAGAATTGCTCACCGGAGTCGTCGGCCGTTGTAGAGGTTCTCGGGGACTCCCATCATCTTCGCGGATGTGCGCGCGACCTCCCACGAGATCTTGCTTCGCAAGTCCCTCACCTTCTCAAGACAACAGTCGCGTAGCTTCTTTCCGCTTCCACAGAAACAGTCACACCGCGCATTTAGCTGCGGTCGCGACAGCAAATGGACAACGCGAGCGACGCGTCGCTTGTCCGCAGTCTGGAGGAGTTCGCAGTAATACTCCCAGAGTCCTTCCCTTCCGTGACTCCATTGGCCGAAGGGCCACGGTTCACCGAGAGCAACGAGACTCTGCGATAGAAAGAAATCATGGAGAGGCCCTTCCAGGAACATCCGGAAGGGTGCACTTTCAGGATACGACTGCCATCGAGCATCAGGAATGAGCACGCAGCACGTGCCGCCCGCGTTTACGTGATGCTCCGACTTCCAGGGGATGCGGCCGCCAACTTCGCGCACCACGGGCAGGCTCTTCGGAAAGTCCTCAAGCAGCTCGATCGTGATCTTGAATCGGTCACGCTCCACGCCGTCAGGCGAGCGTACCGGGAAAGTCCCGCGTACTTCAGCGCGGCCTTCGCCGTCGATGACCAAGTGGAGGGTGGGATAGTGCGCGCTGAGCACACTCCGGATCTCGTCCACGAGCTCGGGGTGCGCATGGTGCCACGCCGTCGTCATGCACCCGAGTACCACGGACGTGTGCCCGGGCGTGACTCGCGCACTTGGATGGCCGCTGCGTGAAGCGCGGCCTTCCTGCGTTCGCCACTGTCTTCCTCATCTTCACTGTCGAGCTTGCCGAACGCACCTTCCCACCCGGATGAATCGACGGTGGATAGTGTCGTGCGAGCAACCGACGAAAGCATGTACCGCACGGAGTCGAGCGCTGGCTTGAGATCGTTGTTCGAGTTCGCCGGGTCCTCCACACTGAGGCCTTCCACGCTGTCACGGAATTCCGTGAGCACATGCGTCAACTGCTCGGAGAGCGAACTGTCTTTCTTGTCGGCCAGGAGCTTTACGACCAGGAGTTCGAGCACGAACGTCTTTGCGCCGATCGCGTTCCGCGCGTTCCAATACTTCATCATCCGGATCGCGTCGCGAACCCCGCTATCGCGGATGTGATCGATGTGCACCTGGAGGTTCGTCTTCAGCCGCTCCTTCTCCCCGGTCGTGCGGTGCATGAACACGTCCCCTTCGTCGTCATCGGTGAAACGACCCGGAACGACGTCGACGTGCAGGTCTTCTGCGAAGCCCTTTGTCGCCTTAGTCGACTGGTTCTTCACACGTAGCGCGGACGCCTTGCGCTCGACGTCGTAGTCCTTCCCAAGCAGCTCGGCGACGTTGTTGTAGATCTCTTCGAGCGTCTTACCGGCGCTGTCCTCGTCGTGCGGGAAGTAGCAAGTCATGTCTCCGTCGTAGGACTCCTTGATCATCGTGTCCTTCGCCATCGAGCCTGCCCAACGAATGGAAGGGCTCGACTCCGAGAAGTGGCCTTCAAGGATGCCCTTGATCTCCGTTCGTCGCTTCCGCAGGTCCTTCAGCTCCGGCGCGTCGGTGGCAAACGTTTGCTGTTTCAAAACCTTCTTCAGGTACTCGTCAGGCGTCATGCTTGTTTACCTCCAAAGCTTGAACGTATCCGCTTGCTCGCTTGTCAAAGTCGTAGACAAGCACAGCA
>SCVU01000570.1 GCA_004296785.1 Planctomycetota bacterium | reverse complement strand
CGTGGCGTTGCTCCAAGCAGTGGGCTCGCCGGTCACGGCCAATCTGTACGGCTCGCTCGTGCGCGCCTGCGACGCCGGCGTGCTGGCCGACGGCCAGGCGTCGATCCTGGTGTCGGGCTCCACGGTTGCCGACAACACGCGGGGCTTGGCGGCGAGCGGATTCGCGGGTTGCCCGAAGTTCGTGCTGAAGAACGCGATCGTGTGGGGCAACCAAACCCTCGACGTCGATCCAAGCTGCGTCGTGTCGAGCCAGTACTCAGACGTCGGTGTGTCGCTGCCGGGCGCCGGCAATCAGAGCGTCGATCCGCTCTTCGTCGCCGCGCCGAGCGACTATCACTTGGCCTCGAATTCACCGCTGTTGGATCTCGGTGAGCCGGACCTCGCGCCCTACGGCCTGGATCGCGACGGCGACCCGCGCATCGTCGACGGCGACGGTGACGGCGTGGCGCGCGTCGACATGGGATACGACGAGCGCAATCCCGCGCGGCTCGGTTTGCACGGAGCGCTGGGGCTGGGCAGTTCGAGCGCGCTCGTCACCGACGCGCCCGCGGGCTTCGCGTTCTGCACGGGCGTCGCGACGTTCGTCGGCGACTGGCCGCTGGGGAGCTGGGGCAGCCTGCTGCTCGATCCGCCCTCGATCGTGCTGCTCGGCTGCGGCGCGGCGCCCGGCTCGAAGTGGATCCACGTACCGAACGATCCGCTGCTCTCCGGTCTCGAGTTCCACGCGCAGAGCTTTGCGTGGCAGGCGCTGCCGTTCCCGGCTTCGTTCAGCAATCGGCTGCACCTCGTGATCCCCTGAGTGTGCCCGCCCGAGCGACGGCGGTGCGCTCGGCAGACAAAGTTCGCGGCGTCGGCGCGCGGCGGCAGTCCGCCCGGGCTCGACATCGAGCGCGTCCGCGAATCCGCCGGATTCGTGCGGAGCCGCGGGCCCGCGCGGTGTGCCTAGCATTGGCAATCGCACGATGGCTCCGCCTCCTCACACGCCCGCTTCGTTCTCGGCGGAGCAATTGCTCGCCGAAGCGGGCTTCCTGCGCCGGCTCGCCCGCGAGCTCGCGCGCGACGACAGCCGCGCCGACGATCTCGTGCAGGACACGTTCGCGGCCGCGCTCGAACACCCGCCGTCGCGCCCCGGTCCGCTGCGCGGCTGGCTCGCGGCGATCGCGCGCAACTTGTCGCGCAACGCGCAGCGCGGCGACGCGCGGCGCGACGGTCGCGAGCGCGCGGCGGCGCGCGACGAGCTCGTGGAACCCGACGAGCTCGCGCTCGAGCGGCTCGAGCAGTCCCGCGCACTCTCCGACCTCGTCGTCGCGCTGCCGGTCGAGCAGCGCACGGTGCTGTACCTGCGCTACTACGAGGCGCTGACGCCGACCGAGATCGCCGCGCGCCTCGGCGTGCCGCTGAAGACGATCGCCTCGCGCCAGACGCGCGGACTGCAGACGCTGCGCGAGCGGCTCGACGCACGCGCGGGCGGCGATCGGCGCGCGTGGGTGCTCGCGCTCGCACCGCTCGGCGCGCGACCGCGCGCAGCACTGCTCGCCGCGCCCGGGGGAATGTTCGGGGGTCTCGCCATGAAGAAGCTCGTCGTCGCGCTCGTTGCGCTCGTGCTGCTCGTGCTCGGTTGGTTCGTCGCGCAGCGCGCATTCGACATCGGTCGACCGCGCGGCGTTCGCATCGACGAGACCGCGTCGCTCACGCTGCCGGCGCCCGCGGCCGCCGCTCTGTCCGAAGCCGTCGTCGAAGCGCACCGCGCGCAGGTCGCAACCGCGGCGGAAGCGGCGCCGGTCGCGACGACAGGCTCCGCGGAGATCACGCTCCTGTGGTCCGACGGCACGCCGGCGGCCGGCGTCGGCGCGACGATCGAGCGGCCGGTTCCGCGCGGCGCGCGGCGCGAGACGTGGTCGGCGACGAGCGACGCGGACGGGTGCCTGCGCTTCGCCGAGCTCGCGCCGGGCAAGCGGCGCTTGCGCGTTGACGCGCGCGCGAACTTCGAGCTCGAGATCGCGGCAGGTGAGGAGACCTCGGCCGACTTCACGATTCCGAGCGGCGCGAACGTGCGCGGCCGCGTGCTCGACGTCGGCGGCGCGCCGATCGCCGGTGCGGTCATCGCGTTCGACGCGCACGGCAGCACGGCGCCGGACGTGCGCGCGCTCGCGATCGCGGACGCGCAGGGTCGTTTCGAACTGCGCGACGTCGCCGAGTGGCAGGCGATCGGCGCGCGCGCCGCGGGCTACGCGCCGTCCAAGGCCATCGAGGTCGGCGAGTTCGCGCTGGACGGCATCGACTTCCGCACCGTCGAGTTCCGGCTGCAGCGCGGCGAGAACCGACTGCGCGGGCGCGTGCTCGCACCCGACGGCGCGCCGATCTCCTCTGCGCGCGTCGTCGCGGGAGCGCCGATCGGATCGTGGATCCACGACGCGTCGGGAATGGCGACGGGGCTGACCGCACCGCCGTTCGCGGCGAAGAGCGGCGCCGACGGTCGCTTCGAAGTGCTCGACGCGCTGCCGGACGGCGCGCAGCCGGTGACCGCGATTGCGTTCGGGTACGCACCGTGGAGCGGGACTGTCGAGTTCCCGGCGGATCCCGCGCGCGAGCTCGAGATCCGACTCGCGCCCGCGGCGAGGATCGAAGGCCGCGTGCTCGGCATCGACGGCCGTCCCGCGGCCGGCGTGCGCGTCGTGCAGTCGCCCGAGACCGGCGGCGGCTGGCACGACGACGCGGTCCCGAGCGCCGCCGACACGACCGATGCCGACGGTTGGTTCGAGCTCGAGTGGATCGAGCCCGGCACGCGCGAGGTGTGCGCGAGCGACAGTTCGCGGCCCGAGCTCGGGCGCGCGCGCGTGAACGTCACGTGCATCGCGGGCGAGACGGCGCGCTGCGAGCTCGTGCTCGACCTCGGCAACCAGATCGCGGGTCGCGTGCTCGACGAGCAGGGCGCGCCGCTCGCCGGTTGGTCCGTGCACTCGCAGATGGCGGATCTCCTGAACCGCTGGTATCCGCGCCACACGCGCACCGGTGCGGACGGCTCGTTCCGGCTCGTGAACCTCGGCGACGGCACGCACGATCTGAACGTGCGCGCCCCCGGCGGCGGAGCGCCGCGACTCGAGCAGCGCGGCGTCGCGGCCGGGACGCAGGGACTCGAGCTCGTCGTGCCCGACGCGCGCGTCGTGCAGGGCACGGTGCGCGGACGGCTCGTCGATCCGACCGCGACGGCGTTCGACGACGTGCAGGTCACGCTGTGGCGCGTCGGTCAGCGCGAAGGGCACTACCTCGAGATCGACGGCGCGACCGGGAGCTTCGAGGGCCAGGCGTACCCCGGGAATTATCGGCTGCAGTTCGTGCGGCGCGGCACGCAGCTCGTCGATCTGCCCGAGTTCGAGATCGCAGAGGCGCGCGTCACCGATCTCGGCGATGTCGCGAGCGCGGCGCTCGGCGACGTCGAGCTCGCGCTGCAGGGACTGCCGCCGGCCGATCTCGCGCGGCTCGTCGTCGCGCTCGAGCGCGACGGTTTTCCCGATGCGCGCCTCGTGAACGAAGCGGGCGTCCTGCGGGCGGCGGGCGTGCTGCCCGGCCGCTGGAGAATCCGACTGCTCGAGGACGAGCTCGCGATCGAGCCGGATGTGCTCGACGTGCTCCCCGGCGGCACGACGCGCGCGGTCGTCGCCGTGACCCTGCGACGCCGCTAGCTGCGCGCTACTTCGCGAGCCAGCGCAGGAACGCGCCCTCGACCGTGTCTTCGCCGACCTCGGCCGAGCTGAACGACTTCTTGCCGAGCTCCTTCGCGCAGATCGCCTCGAACTGATCCGCCGAGCCCGCCTTCGCGGACGCCGCCATGATCCGCGCGAAGCGCTTGCGCGCCTCCTCCGGCTGCGGCATCGACTCGTTCGCGAGCCAGTGCATGAACCCGACCTTGTACGACCGGAAGAACTCGAGGTAGTCCCCCATGAAGATCTGCGGCGGCGGCTTGGTCGCCTTCGCCGCGACGCCGAGGAACGGCGCCTCGACGACGTGCGAGCCCTTGTTGTCGTCGCCGCGGATCAGCACGCACAGATTCTTCTTCTTCGGGTTGCGGCTCTTCTCGCGCCCGCTCTTCATGTTCTGCTTGAGCACGGGGATGAAGTAGTCGGTCCCCTTCTTCTCGCGCCACTTGCTCTCGAGATTCGGCGCGGGCAGCGTGCCGCCCTCCGAAGCGCCGCCGGGCACGAAGATCTCGATCGGCGGCACCGACTTGCCGCGCAGGTCGCCCTCACTGCGCGTGTTGTCCATCCCGAGCGCGCCGATCACGAGGTTCATCGCCAGGCCCGAGGCCATCACGTCCGGGAACGAGTCGCCGAACGCCTGGTTCAGCACCGCGAGCGCGCCGCGCTCGGCCGCGTACTGCTCGACCGCGGTCTTGTCCTTCTCGTCCATCCGGATCTGGTCGGAGTAGTCGCCCTGCTTGCCGTTCGTCTCGGCGAACTTCAGCGAGATGATGCGGAAGTCGTCGACCTTGCCCTCGGTCCACAGATCGAGGTTGTCGAGCCAGAAGTACTGCTGCAGATCCGAGTCGAGATAGCCCGCGAGCGCGATCAGCTCGCAGAAACCCTTGCGGTTCGGCATCACGACGAGCGGCGCGGGCGCCTGGCCCGCGCGGCGCACGCCGAGCGGACCACCCGTCGCGAAGAAATCGTTCGTGCGCTTCAGCGCCTCGAGCTGCGCGGCATTCGGCGCGAGCGCCTTGGCGAGATCGGCCTCCTTCGCGATGTCGAGCCGCTGGATCTCGTTCGGCGACCAGCTCTCGACCCACTTCAGCACCGTCTCGATGTCCTTGTCGGGGCTCTCGCCGCCGGCGCCGCCGCTGCGCGCGCCGCCCTCGCCCTTGTCGTTCGCGGTCCAGCGCAGCCACTCGCGCTGCACCTTCACGAGCGCGCTCGCGCAGCGCAGGAAATCCTTCGCGTCGTCGGTGTTCTCGTTCTCCTTGCCCGGCAGGTGCAGCGTCACCGCGCCGAGCTGGACGCGGAAGAAGCGCTTGCGGATCACGTCGGCGAAGCCGAGGTCCGACAGCTTCGCCTTCTCGAGCCCGTACGCGGCGAGCGCGGACTTCGACATCGCGGCGAAGTCGAGCTTGCCGCCGTCGGCGACCGCAGAGGCGAGCGCCGGATCGGGCGCGAGCGACGGTTGGAACGGGAACTGGAGCGAGAGAACGAGCGCGGCGAAGAACACGGGCGAGAACTCCTTCCGCTCGCCTGCCAGCGAGCGCCACGGAATGTGGCTCGCGAGTGTAGCCCGAAGGGCTCAGTTCGCGGGGGTCGGCACTTGGGCCGCGCGTAACAAGTGCGTCAGCGCCTCGCGCAGCTCGCGCGCGAGCCGCGGCTCCAGCCGCCGGCACAGCGCGTCGACGAGCTCCTCCGACTTGCGCAGCGTCGCCTCGCGCCCGCCGTTGAAGCGCTTCCACACGGCGGATGCGTCGGTGCTCTCGCGCAGCGCCGCGGCGAGCGAGCGCAGGTTGTGCAGCTTGTCGGCGGCCTTGACGAGCACCGCCTCGGGCGTGAGCTGCGGCACGTGGTCGATCGCCGCCTGCTTGCGCTCGGGCCACGGCCGCGACTTGTCCTCGGACAACTGCGCGACGATCGCGGCGGTGCGCGCGCCGAGCTCGGCCTCGAGGCGCGCGACGCTCCAATCCGCGCAGTCCTCGACGACGTCGTGCACGAGCGCGGCCTGCAGCACCTCGGGCGCCGCGCCCCATTGCGCGAGGATCAGCGCGACGTGCAGCGGGTGCACCGCGTACGGCGCGCCGTCGCCCTTGCGCGTCTGGCCGGCGTGCGCGTCGAGGCAGATGCGCAGCGCGCGCTCGAGTTCGGGATGGTGCATCGCGGGGATTCTCGCTCGAAGGCGGTTGGATCGACGGCGCTCAGATCGACACGCCGAGCGGCTTCATCGCCAGCGCGCCGAACAGCATCGCGGCGACGAGGAACACGAGCAGCACGCCGCCGGGGCCGTCGGGCATCCACGCGAGTTCGCGATCGGGGTACGTGAACGCCACGCGCTCGAACGGCGAGCTCGCTGCGAACGTCGGCTCGGCGGGCCACAGCCACGACGACCAGAACGTGCCGACGCGCTCGGGCTGCATCCGCCGCTCGGGCGTCGCGCCCGCGACGAGCCGCTTCGTCTCGCGCACGCCGCCGGGCAGCGCGAGCCCGATGTCGTAGCTGCCCGCCGCGAGCGGCGCGAACTCGACGAGCACGCGGCCCTGCTGCGGCAGCCGCACGATCGGCGAGATCGGCGCGAGGCCGGCGGGCAGTTCGATCGCGAGCTCGCTCGCGCGCGCCGCGTCGCTCGCGCGCAGCCGCACGTCGAGCAGCACGCCCTGGCCCGGCATCAGGCCCGCGGCCGCCGCGCGCGGTTCGACCGGCGCGAAGCCGTAGCGGACGACGAGCTGCGCCGCGACCAGCGTGAACGGCGCGGCGAGCGGCAGGATCGGCCCGAAGTTCAGCACCAGGTACTGGAGATTGCGCAGCAGGATCTTGCCGACGGCGAGCGCGACGATCGCGAGGTCGTCCTGGTAGATCCGGATCTCGATCAGGTGGCCCTTGATCTTGTCCTTCGTGCGCGTGATCCCCTGCTGCCACGAGATGTACTTGAACAGCCACAGCGCGAGCACGCCGAAGATCCCGCTCGCGATCACGAGCGCCCACTCGGCGCCGAGGCGATCGAGCGGGTAGAGCAACGCGTCGAAGACCGCGTTGAAGGCGCCGTGGACCGAGTTCATCCGGGGTTCGTGGAGCTTCGCGGGGCCGCGTCGCTACGAGATGTAGCCCAGGCCGCGCAGCTTCTCGGTGATCTCGGCGTCGGACTGCGCGCCTTCGAACTGCGCGAGCTCCTTCTCGATGATGTGCACGATGAACTCCTCGTGCGACGCGTAGCCCGCGAGCTGTGCGACCTGCTTGCAACGCGCGATCAGGTCCTTGTCGAGCTTGATCTTGTTCTCGCTACCGAACATGGGGTTCCTCGGAATGGATGTGGACGATCATTCGAGCACGGGATGGCCGTGCATGTCTGCCGTGGGAGCGACGCCGAACTGCTTCAGCACTTCGAC
>SCVU01000569.1 GCA_004296785.1 Planctomycetota bacterium | reverse complement strand
GCTCTTCCGATCTCGCGCACGAGGCGCTTCGTCCCGGCCGGCGCGGGGCCGAACAGGTCCTTCGCGAGCGCGCGCGCGAGCTCGGTCTTGCCGGTGCCGGTGCGGCCGACGAACAGGAAGCTCGCCATCGGCCGGCCCTCGGGCGCGAGCCCGGCGGCGGCGCGGCGAACCGAGCGCACGACCGAGGCGACCGCGTCCTCCTGGCCGACGATGCGGCCGAGCAGCCGCTTCTCCAAACCGTCGGACGCGCGGCGCAGCGCGCGCAGGTAGGCGTCGTCGCTCGTGTCCTTCTCGGGCGCCGGTTCTGGGGCCGGGCCCTCGTCGACGCGCAGGCTGACCGAGTGGATGTCGAGGCCGGGGTTCACCTGCACGACGAGCTGGTAGAGCAGGTCCTCGGCGACCGCGGGATCATCCGGGCAGAGCTCCTTCAACCGCGAGTCGAGGTCTTCGGCGAGTTCGCTGACGCAGGCCTGGATCACCGTGCGGCGATACGCCTTGCGGTTCATGCCGGGGTGCATGCGCAGGCCCGTCGCCGCCGCGTCGAGCACGCGGACGCGCACGAAGCGATCCGCGAGATCGAAGTACTTGTACAGGCAGCGGGACTTGTCGGGGATCACGGGGGGCCGCGCGCTCGCGGGAGCGCGATGCTGGCCCCTTTCGGTCCGGGGCCGCTCGGACTTGATTCCGCGGCGCCGCGCGCGTCGACCGGCGCGTCGACGGGGATAGACTCCTCACCGATGAGCTCGCCCTCGGACATCGAATTCCTCGCCCTGCTCGTGCACCGCGGCCATCTCGTCCGCGATCAGGCTCAACTCCTGTTGCCGCAGCTCAAACAGGGCCGCGCGATCGACGCGCTCCTGCAATCCGAATGCGGCCTCTCGCCCGAGCGCGTCGCGTGGTTGCGCCGCACGAACGCCGGCGAGATCCCGGAGATCCCCGGCTACGAGCTGCGCGGCCGGCTCGGCAGCGGCGGCACCGCCGACGTGTGGCGCGCGCTCGAGAAGAAGACCGGTCGCGTGCTCGCGCTCAAGGTGCTGAAGAGCGAGGCGCAGCGCTCGAAGCCGACGCTGCAGTCGTTCATCACCGAAGCGAAGCTGCTCGAGAAGCTGCGCCATCCGGGCCTCGTCGAGGGCTACGGCGTCGCGCGCTACGAGAACACGTACTTCGCGCGCCTCGAGTGCATCGAGGGTTGGACGCTGCTCGAACTGCTCGACCAGGGCCACGCGTTCCCCGAGGAGGATGCGCTGCGCATCGTGCAGGCCGCGGCCGAGGCGATGCAGTACCTGCAGGCGGAGGGGATCGTGCACCGCGACCTGAAGCCGGGGAACATCATGCTCGCGCAGGACGGGCGCGTGCGGCTGATCGACCTCGGCTTCGCGGCGGGCGCGGGGCAGGCGGGGACCGCGGGTTCAGCGGTCGGCACGGTCGCGTACTTGTCGCCCGAGCAGGCGCAGGGCGGCGCGGCGGCGGATGCGCGGTCGGACATCTACTCGCTCGGCGTCACGCTGTTCCACCTCGTCGTCGGGCGGCTGCCGTTCGAATCGAGCGACGACCGCGAGACGCTGCGGATGCAGATCATGGAGTCGCTCGCGAGTCCCGAGCTCAAGGCGCGCCGGCTCTCGCCGCACCTGCATTACTTCATCGAGAAGATGATGGCCAAGGATGCGGAGCACCGGTACCAGAGCTGGGTCGAGCTGATCGAGGACGTGAAGAACCAGATCGAGGGGCGCGAGGCGCTCGATTTCGAGAAGCCGGGGCGGCGGGCACGCGGGCGCTGACGTTCGTCAGCGAGTCGCACGACGCGGCGCGCGCCCCCGTTCTCCGTCGTCGGCCCATCCGAGGCGCGTCGCGAGTCGGCGTGCGCGCGTAGCGCGCAGTCACCGCGACTGCGAGCTACCGAAACTCGCGGAGTCCGGCCGGGGAGTTTGCCGAGTTCACGCGGCGATCTCGCTTGCCGATTCCTGTGCGCGCTCGGAACGGCCGCATGTTCCCGCGATGGCGCACGATTGCCTGCGGGAGCATCCATCGAACAGCCTGAACCGGCGTGACGCGGCGACGGCCGGCGGCCTGTTTCTGCTCGCTGCGCTCTGCTACCAGCGCTTCGCCCAGCCCGAGCTGTTGCAGGACGGACCCGGCTTGCTGGAAGCGTTCCTGTACGGCGAACCGCCTTACTGTCCGCACCCCGCCTACGTGCCGCTCGCGCGCGCTTGGGACTGGCTCTTTCACGCCGGCACGCGGAACGCGGCCACGCTGTGGCAGTTCTCGGCCTTCAGCGCCGCGCTCGGTCTGAGCTGCACTTATCTGCTCGCCCGCGCACTCGCCGCGCCCGCCGCGGCAGCGCTGGTGGTCGCGCTCGCCTGCGGTCTGGCGCGCGCGGTGGCCTGCCACGCCACGCTGGTCGAGCTCCATGCACAGCACTTCGGCGCGAGCGCCGCGGCCGCGCTCGCTTGCGTGCTCGCGTTGCGCTGCTCGGTGCGCGTCTGGGTACCGGTCTTCGCGCTTTGTGCCGTCGTGCTGTACACGACGCACAAGACGGCGAGCCTGATGCTGCCGGGACTGGTGTTGTTGCCGTGGGCGCTTCGTCCGCCAGCCGAACACTCCGTGCGCAACCTGCTGCTCGCCGCTGCGGCGCTGGGCGCCGGCCTGTGGGCGGGGCTCGAGCTGACGCGCTTGCACAGCGGAGCCGCATCCTCACTCCACGACATCGCGGCCAGCACCGCCGCATTGACGCGGTTCGGCCGCGGCTTCGAACTCGATTGGCTGAGCGGCGAGTGGCTGCGCGGACTCGGCGTCCTGGTGCCGCTCGGGCTGCTCGGCGTGTACGCGCTGCGGCGCGAACGCCTCGCGCTCGCGCTGCTGCTGCTCGTCGGCGTGCCGAGCGCCTTCTTCTCGATGTGGGGGGCGCGCAACGACGGCGGCTATCTGCTCGGCTGCTTGCCGTGGTTGTGCGTTGCCGCTGCGCGCACGCCGAAGTTGACCGCACGTCGGTTCGAGCTCGTGGGCTCGGCGGCGGTGGCCGCGCAACTGCTCCTGCTCGTTTGCACGCGTTGGCCCGAGCAAGCGCCGGAACGGCTTCAGCAACTGCGCGACGAGCGCGCGGCCGCCGTCGCGCTCGCGCTGGGCGATGCGCCGCCGGTCGCGGACGATCTGCCGCAGGCTCACGTGATCGCGATCGACCGCAGCCCCTATCCCGTCCACCTGAGCCGCCGAGCGATCCGCGAGTGGCGCGTCAACAGCTTCGTCGCCGCCGATGCGACGCCGCAACAGGCCGTGCGCGCGCTCGAGACGGTGCTCGACCTGCTCGTCGCGCAGGCGCCGGGCCGCGTGGCGGTGATCGCGGGCAGCACCGATCCGACGGCCGCCGCGTGGGCGGAGCAGGCCAGCGAACTGCGCAGCGCGTGCAATTCGCGCTATGCGGTACACGCGCGCGGCACCCACGGCTGGGAGGTGCTCGTGCTCGACGCGCGACGCTGAGACGCGGCTGCGCGAACGCAGGCACGCGAGCGGGCGGCGGCCGGATGCGGCCATGCTCACCCCGCGGCGCCGATCATGGTGGAATAGAACGCCGCCGCCGGCGTCGCAGCGCGGTCCCCGACATGCAGTCCCGCCCCTCCTGGTGGCTGATCGCGTTCGCGCTCGTCTTCGGCGCGATCGGGGTCTGGCAACTCGTCGCGCGCCTCGCGCCAGAGCGCGCGCCCCAGCCGCCGCTCGAGTCGACCGAGCCGATCGCCGCGGCGACCCCGGACTCCGCGCGCCGCCCGCTCGACGAGCCGCGCGCCGCGAAGGCCGCGCAGGATGCCGGCGGCACTCCGGCCGCGAGCCTCGCGGCTTCCGGCGGCGCGAGCCTCGCCGACGAACTCGCGCGCTTGAACAACGAAGCCGTGCGCCACCTCGAGGTCGGCGAGCTCGAGCCGGCCGTCGAGAAGCTCGAGCGCTGCGTCGAAGGCGATCCGAAGCGCGACGTGTTCCGCGCGAACCTCGCCGAGGCCCTCGCGCGCCACGCGCGCGTGCTGCACGACGAGAAGCTGCTGCTCGTGCCGGCGATCCACAAGCTCGAGCGCGCGGTCGAGCTCGCGCCCGAGCGCAAGGAGCTCGCCGAACTGCTCGCGCGCTGGCACAAGGAGCGCGCCGACCAACTCTCGTTCTGGCACGACCAGTCGCCGCACTTCGACTTGTCCTACGCCGGCGAGCGCACCGACCTGCTCGACGCCGGCCCGCGCCTGATCGACGCGCTCGAGGCCGCGTACGACGAGTTCCGCGAGCGCTTCGGCGTCGACTTCGCCGGCAACGGGCGTCCGCTCGTGCAGGTCGTGCTGTATCGCCGCGACGAGTACCGCGCGCGGACGGGCCTGGGCGACTGGTCGTCGGGCGCGTTCGACGGCGTCGTGCGCCTGCCGATCGAGCAGCTCGCGCTGGAGCTGCCGGGCCTGCGCGGCGTGCTGCGCCACGAGCTCGCGCACGCGTTCGCGAAGGCGGTCGGCGGCGGCAAGGTGCCGGGCTGGCTGAACGAAGGTGTGGCGCAGTGGGTCGAGGGCCGCGGCGAGGCCGAGCTCGACTGGGCGCGCCGCACCGCGCGCGGTCAGACGCGCATCGGGATCGAGAAGCTGCGCGGCACGCTGTCGGCCTGGGAAGACAAGGCGACGATCGGTTCCGCGTACGTGCAGAGCCTCTCGCTCGTGCTCGCGCTCGAGCGCGAGTTCGGCGAGCGCTTCGTCTACGAGCTCGTCAGCGCGTGCGGCCGCGGCGAGGACCCCGAACTCGTCGTCGAGCGGATGGCTGGGCGGCGGCTCGACGAGTTCGAGTTCTAGTACCGAGCCCGCCTCGACTCCGGCGAGTTGGCGCCATTTGCGCCCGCCTCGTTTCCGCCGCGCTCGCGTGCGCACGCG
>SCVU01000568.1 GCA_004296785.1 Planctomycetota bacterium | reverse complement strand
GGCAGCGCGCCGAGCCGCGCACGACGCGCGTGCTCGCGAAGGGCTCGTTCCTGGCACCGCTCGACGCCGTCGAGCCCGACGTGCCCGGCGTGTTGCCCCCGCTGCCCGGCGGCGCGCCGCGCGATCGGCTCGGACTCGCGCGCTGGCTCGTCGCGCGCGAGAACCCGCTGACGGCGCGCGTGCTCGCGAACCGCCTGTGCGAGCGGCTGTTCGGCCGCGGCCTCGTCGCGACGCTCGACGATTTCGGCACGCGCGGCGACGCGCCGACGAATCCCGCGCTGCTCGACCATCTCGCGCTGCGCTTCAGCGAGCTCGGCTGGAGCCTGCGCGCGTTCCAGCGCGAGCTCGTGCTGTCGTCGACGTACGCGCAGACCTCGCGCGTCGCGCCGGAACTGCTCGCGCTCGACCCCGACAACGCGCTGCTCGCGCGCGCGAGCCGCCCGCGCCTGGAGATCGAGACGCTGCGCGACCACGCGCTCGCGCTGTCGGGCCTGCTCGTCGAGCAGGTCGGCGGACCGAGCGTGCGCCCGCCGCAGCCGGCCGGCGTCGAGCAGCACGTGTACAGCGACGACCGCTGGATCGACGCGAGCGGCCCGGACCGCTACCGCCGCGGCCTCTACACGTTCTGGAAGCGCAGCTCGCCGTACGGGACGTTCGCGACGTTCGACGCGCCGAGCCGCGAGCTTGCGTGCACGCGCCGCGCGCGCACGAGCACGCCGCTGCAGGCGCTCGCGCTGCTCAACGACCCGGCCTTCGACGAGTGCGCGCGCGCGTTCGGCCGGCGCCTGCTCGAGCGCGCGGGCGACGATCGCACGCGGCTCGCGGCCGGCTTCCGACTCGCGACCGGCCGCGCGCTGCGCGGCGCGGAGCTCGCGCGACTCCTCGAACTGCTCGCGGCCGAGCGCGCGGATGCGCGCGAGCTCGCGCCCGACGCGCGCGAGCCCGCGGCATGGGCGCGCATCGCGACCGTGCTGCTGAACCTCGACGAGGCGCAATGTCGGAACTGACTCCCGCGCCCGACTGGCGGCCGACGCGGCGCGCGCTGCTCGCGTGCGGCGGCGTCTCGATCGCCTCGCTCGCGCTCGCCGATCTGCTGCGCGCCGAGCGGCAGGGCACCGCGAGTGCGGGCGGACTTCCACTGCACGCGCCGCACCACGCGCCGAAGGCCAAGCGCGTCGTCTACCTGCACATGGCCGGCGCGCCGAGTCACCTCGACCTGTTCGATCCGAAGCCGAAGCTCGGCGAGCTCGACGGGCAAGAGTGCCCGGCGAGCTTCCTCGCGAGCGAGCGCTTCGCGTTCATCAAGGGCACGCCGAAGATCCTCGGCTCGCCGCACGCGTTCGCGCGCGAGGCGCGCACCGGTTTCGATTTCTCCGCGCTGGTACCCGGGCTCGCATCGGTCGCCGACAAGCTGTGCGTCGTGCGCTCGATGCGCACGACGCAGTTCAACCACGTGCCGGCGCAGATCCTGCTGCACACCGGCCACTTCCGCATGGGCCGACCGAGCTTCGGCGCGTGGACGAGCTACGGACTCGGCGCGCTCGACCGCGACCTGCCGAGCTTCGTCGTGCTGACCTCGGGTCGCTACGGCCCCGACGCCGGCGCGTCGCTGTGGGGCTCCGGTTTCCTGCCCGGCGTGCACCAGGGCGTGCGCTTCCTGTCGCACGGCGATCCGGTGTTGCACCTCGCCGATCCCGCCGGGTGCGAGCGCGACGACCGGCGCCGCACGCTCGACGCGCTCGGCGATCTCAATCGAATCGCGGCGCGCGAGCGCGGCGATCCGGAGATCGAGACGCGCATCGCGCAGTACGAGCTCGCGTACCGGATGCAGGCGTCGGTGCCGCAGCTGGTCGACTTCGCGGCGGAGCCCGCGCACGTGCTCGAGCGCTACGGCGCGAAGGCCGACGAGCCGTCGTTCGCCCGCAACTGCGTGCTCGCGCGGCGGCTGCTGGAGAGCGGCGTGCGCTTCGTGCAGCTGTACCACTGGGGCTGGGACAGCCACGGCACGAGCCCCGACGACGACATCGTGACGTCGCTGCCGCAGCGCTGCCGCGAGTGCGATCGGCCGAGTGCCGCGCTGCTGGCCGAGCTCGACGAGCGCGGCTTGCTCGAGGACACGCTGTTCGTCTGGGGCGGCGAGTTCGGCCGCACGCCGATGAACGAGGCGCGCGACGGCTCGAAGTTCCTCGGGCGCGATCACCATCCGCACGCGTTCACGATGCTGCTCGCGGGCGGCGGATTGAAGCGCGGGTTCCGGCTCGGCGCGACGGACGAGCTCGGGTACTTCGTCACCGAGGATCCGGTCACGCCGTTCGATCTGAACGCGACGTTGCTGCACCTGCTCGGGTTCGACCACGAGAAGCTCGTGTACCGCTTCCAGGGCCGCGACTTCCGACTGACGGACGTCGAGGGGCGCGTCGTCGAGCAGTTGCTCGCGTGAGCGCGGGCGACGCTAGGTTCGCGGTCAGGGCACGCTGAGCAACAGCGCGTTCGTCAACGCCACTCCCTGCGGCGCCGTCGGATCGACGATCCCCGCCTGCGCGCGCAGCTGGATCCCCGCCGGCAGCGGCGCGGTGATCGGGTACACCTGCTTCAGCGCGCCCTTCGCGCTCGTGACGAACGGCGCGACGACGTCCGCGCTCGGCACGAGCACCCCGCCGAACAGCGGCAGGTTCGCCGCCGAGAACCCGACGACGAGCGCGCCCGCGCTCGACACACGCGCGCGGCTGACGGACAGGCTGAGCTGCTTGCCCGCCACCAGCGCGCCCCAGCCGTTGAGCACCGGCAGCTGTGCGCCGCCGAACGCACCGCCGAGATCGTCGACCGGCTTCAGCAGCCGCAGCGAGAACAGCGCGTTCGCGTGTCCGGCGCCGAGTTGCCCGATGAAGCCGGGGTTCTGCGCGTCGACCGAGACCGCGCCTTCCTTCAGCACCGCGATCAGGTCGTCGGTCGACAGCTTCGGCGCCTCCGACAGCACGAGCGCGCCGACGCCGACGACGTTCGGGCACGCGAACGACGTCCCGTCGGACGGCGTCGTCCCGCCGCCGGTCGTGTCGACCCACACGTCGGTGCCGCCGGCCGAGATCTCGACCCACGGCCCGTAGTTCGAAGCCTGGAAGCCCCAGTTGCTGCGCACGCCGTTCGCGTCGATCCCAGCGACGGCGATCACGCCCTCGGTCATCGGCGGCCACGCGACCGTCGTGTTCGCGTTGCCCGCGGCGAACACGACGTGCACGCCGCGGTCGAGCGCGTACTGCACCGCGTCCTGCTGCGCCTGGAACGGCGAGCTCGCGTTCGTCCACGAGTTGTTGATGATCGCGCAGCCCGCGTCGACGCAGTACTGCAGCGAGACCGCGCCCGAGATCGCGCCGGCCCACGGCCCGCAGCACGGATAGAAGCCGCCGGCGTCGAACGCCTTGACCGGCACGACGCGCACGCCGGAGGCGACACCGGCGATGGCGAACCCGTTGTCGGTGCGCGCGGCGATCACCGACGCGGTCTGCGTGCCGTGCGGGTGATCGGAGTGCGGCACCGCGTCGTTGTTGACGAAGTCCCACGCGTGCAGGTCGTCAACGAGGCCGTTGCCGTCGTCGTCGATGCCGTTCTGGACCTCCGCCGGATTCGTCCAGATCACGTTGGCGAAGTCGGGGTTCGCGAACTGCGTGTCGTAGCCGGTGTCGACGACGCCGACGAGCAGCGCCGGATCGGCCGAGTACGTGCCGCGCAGCGTCCACGCCTCCGGCACGTCCATGTCGACGTCGTTGGCCTGCGACAGGCACCACTGGATCGCGTAGGTCGGATCGTTGGGCGGCTGCGGCGGATTGCCCGCGATCGCGAGCCCGTCGTTCACGCGCTCGGCCCACTCGATCTCCGGTGCGGCGCGCAGGTGCGCGACCGCGGCGTCCTCGGCGCCCGGCGCGACGTCGCACGAGAACCAACGCGCGAGCCCGACGCGGTCCTCGAACTTCGCGGGCAGGAAGATCGGCCGGTGGCTGGCCGGATCGCCGAGCGAGCGGATCGCGGCGCCGTCGGCGCCCGCGCGCAGCTTGTACGCGATGCGACCGGCGATCCACTCGCGCGGCGCGACCGGCGCCGGGGCGGTCGGCGCCGGGGCGGTCGGCGCCGGGGCGGTCGGCGCCGGCGCGGCGGCGGGGAGTTGGACGGCGAACGGAGCGAGCAGAACGAGCGCGTGGAACATGGGGGAGCTCTCTGGTCAGGGGAGCTCCGAGCCTAGCACGCGACGCGCGAAGCCGCCGTCGCTACAGGCCGAACGTGAGATCGAGCGCGTTGGTCAACGCGATCGCGCTCGTCGTGACGGCGACCTGCGTCGGCAGCACGATGCCCGCCAGCGAGCTGTTGCTCGGGATCGTCAGTGCGTGCGTCGCGAACCCGGCCGGCGCGCCCTGCACCGACATCAGGAACAGCGGCGACGGCGCGATCAACAGCTCGCCGTACGGCAGCAGCAGTTGCGCCGGCGCGTTCGACGCGAACAGGTACGTGAGCGCGCTCGGCATCCCGTGCAGCGTCGTGTCGACGTTCGCGCTCCACGTCGTGCCGATCTGCGGCGCGACGTTCGACGTGTACGAGACCGGATTGACGCCGCTGCCGTTGCGCACGACGGCGACCGGCTGGAACTGCGGGTAGTAGTACGCGCCCATGTCGGCGCGCGTGCCGTCCGGATCGACCGGGCTCGCGGGATCGCCGGCGTCGATCGCGGGCGAGCCTGCGCTCAGCGCGAAGTCGCCCGCGGCCGAGAACAGCGGATCCGTCGTCAGGTTGCCTGGGCCCGCCCAACCGCTCTGCACGATCGAGTACCGCACCGTCGTCGTCGAACCCTGCGCGAGGTCGCCGTTCTCGTTCCCCCACAGGATCGAATTCTCGACGAGTCCGACGTTGCGTAGTGCGCCCGAGCCCGCGCCCGGCGCGGGCTCGTTGTTGGCGATAACGTTGCCAAAGATCGTGCAGCGGCTGACCAGCGTCGCGCCTTCGATCGCGCTGCCTACCGGAACGTGCGTGCCGCCCGCGATGTACTCGCTCGCGATGTTGTTCGTGATGCGGCAGCCGATGAGCGTCGCCGGCCCGTACACGCCGGCGCCGCTGTAGCCGTCGCTCAGGTTGTTCGAGTCGTTCCCGTCGATGATCGTGTTCGTGATCGTGCACGGTCCTGTCGCGAACACGCCCGCGCCGGAGCCGGCGTGGTTCTCGCGGATCTCGCAATCGACGATCGTCGGCCGGCCGAAGACGCCGCCGCCATTGCCGGCCGGTTTCGAGTTGTTGTTGCGGATGATGCACGACTCGATCCGCGCGT
>SCVU01000567.1 GCA_004296785.1 Planctomycetota bacterium | reverse complement strand
CGACCGCCCCAGCCGCGCGACGCTCCGCCGACTGCCGTCGCCTGAGTCGATCCACCGGCGGTGCCGCGCTCGCGCATGCCCACCCAGATGCACGCGCACCGCGACGGTGGCGGGTCCAGCCGATTTTTTTTTCGAATGTCCGCCCTTTCGAGTCGGGGTCGAGCCCGAGTGCGCGGCCCGCCGCCCGTTTGAAAGGGCGGACATTTGCGAAGCGCGGCGGGGTGGGGAGGTGCCGCCGCCCGCCCCCAGCAACAGGAGCGCGGGCGGCGGCGAGGGCGAGTCGGGCGGGGCGTGGTGAAGCTGCGTGATGTCCACCGGCTCCGACTCGCGTCGGCGCGCGCGACCGCTGCCGCGGCGCGCGCGCCTGGTTGCGCAGGCCTACTGCTGGCCGACGCGCGAGAGGAACAGCAACTGTCCGCCCTGCACGAGGCCGGTGCTGCCGCCGATCGGCCCGTTCGTCAGGCTGTGCGCCTGCACGTCGACGATCAGCAGTCGCTCGTTCGGCAGGTGTCCGAACAGGTGCGTGACGTCGAGCACGCCCGACGTCTCCCAGTTGCCGATCTCGAGCGGCGCGGCGTCCGTCGTGCCGAGCGGCGCGACCGACGTGCGATCGATCTCGCCGATGCGCGTGGCGACCTTCGTCACCGCATCGAGCTGCCAAGTCGATGCCTCGATGCCAGTGGCCGCGCCGAAGAGCGAGCTCGGGCTCGTCGACTTGTCCTCGACGATGTAGATCTTCCCGTCGCGCGCCCAGTCGAGGTTGTCCGGGTTGCGGATGCCCGCGTCGGGAACGCTGAGCCCGTCCGCGTCGGCGACGATCACCACGTGCGCCTTCAGCGTCGCGAAGTCGACGTCGACGACGTAGACGTCGCCCCAGTTGTCGGCGGGGAAGAGCTGGCCGCGGCCCGTCGACGCGAACGCGGCCTGCGTGCCGTCGAACGGATTCGTCGCGACGTCCTCGGGCCGCGAGAACGAGAAGCAGCCGAGCGCGTCGGCCTGCAGCTGCAGCAGATCGCTGTCCAGCCAGCCGAACGCATCGTGGCCGGGCTGACCGGCGAGCAGCGGGTTCTTCGCGACGACCTCGACGAACGAGCCCGTGCGGAACGAGCCGACGCCGCTGAACTGCTGCGGCGTGAGGTCGCCGTTGTCGGCCTTCCACGCGTGGAGCTTGCCGACCTCGAGGCCGTTCTGATCGAGGAAGCCGCCGCTGCCGGCGTTCTTCTCGCCGACGTACAGGTACAGCGGCGCTCCCTCGGTGTCGTCGCCGAGCAGCAGCGCGACCTTGCTCGGATCCTGCGGATCGAGCGCGGTCGCGTTCTCCCATGCGCCGCGGCCGAGCGCGGGAACCGCCCACAGCGTGCGCGCCGCGACGTCGAGCGCCCACATCGAACCGCCGTGCGGCACCGACGGCTTGCCCGTCTCCTCGCCGCACAGGAACACGTCGTGCGTGAAGTTGTACTGGCCGGCCGTGACGCCATTGGCGGAGCAGAAGCGGTCGAAGCCGTTGGTCGTGCTCGTGCCTTCGTTGATCTGCGTTGCGCTCGTCACGACCGCGCCCTGGCGGTCGTAGACCGCGTCGTACGCGGGGCCCGCGCGGAACACGTTCGCAACGATCTGCCCGCTCGGGCTCGCGCCGCGGCGGATCTTGAACGACGAGATGCGCGCGCCTTTGAGCTGCAGGCCGTTCGCGAGTGCGTAGCTGGTGCCCTGCGATGCCGACAGCTCGTGCGTGACGAGCACGTTCGCGGCGTTCGGGCCCTGCGCGAACGCGAAGATCCCGTCGGGGATGCCGACCGGCGTGTAGGTGCCGATCGTTTCGCCGACGGTCCACAGCGGAGTCGTCGTCCAGCCGTTGCTGGTCGCCGGCGAATCCGTCTTGACCATCGACGGGTACGTGGTGAGCTGCGCGGCGGCGAGCGAGCCGACGCAGGCGGCGACGAGCGCCGCGCGAGAGAGGAGTTGAGTGTGCATCGTTGCGAATCTCGGTGCGCGGCGGACCGCACAGCGGTCGCGCGTCGCGCGAGAGGGAGTGAAGGGAATGGAGAGAACGGAAAGAGCGAGAGGATCGACTCGTGGCTCGACGTCGAGCTCGAGCGCGCGGAAGTTAGGCGCGCTGCGTCAGCGCCGTTTGAGCGCCGGGTGAATCGCGGATGAACTCGCGAGCGCGCGCACCGACGCACGCGCGGATGCACTCATCGACGAACTCGCCGCTGCAAGCGCCGCTGAGTTCGTCGACGCACGCACCGAAGCGCGCACTGCCGCACGGCCGCACGGCCGCAGTCGCCGCACTGCCGCAGTCGCCGCAGTCGCCTCAGTCGCCTCAGTCGCCTCAGTCGCCTCAGTCGGCACCGTCGGCACCGTCGGCACCGTCGGCACCGTCGGCACCGTCGGCACCGTCGGCTCAGACTGCGGGTTCCTCGAGCCGCCGTGCCCTCGTCGACGCCGCGCAGACGCGGCTCGTCGACGCCTTCCGCTCGCGCCGCCGGTCGGGACCCGCCGCGTCCCGCCCGAATCCCTCCCGCCCGGCGCCTGCCCGATCGGGCCGATCCGACGCCGGAACCGCGCCGGGGGCGGGGGATTCGCCCCGGCGCTGGTTTGCACGTTGCGGCGCTGCTAGACTTCCAACCTCACGAGGAAGGATGCGCGCCGCCTCGGCACCCCATGCGGGAGTCGTTCGCGTCGCACGGCCGCCCTCGCGAGCCTGCGCACGATGCGTCCGTACGAAGCGGAGTCGCGCGCCGGTCTTCCTCTCTCAGTTTCACTCTCTCTCACTTTCTCTCCCGTTCGTTTGAGCCCGCTGCTTTCCGCCGCAGATTTGCATTCAGGCGCCAAGTAGACGAAGCCAGACTCGGAAAGCATCACTCATGGGTACTCGACTCTACATCGGCAATCTCTCGTTCCAGACCACCGAAGACACGCTGCGCAACGCACTCTCGGAAGGTGGCCGGACGGTCAAGGAAATCAGCATCCCCGCAGACCGCGAAACCGGTCGTCCGCGCGGCTTCGCGTTCGTCGAAATGGGCAACCAGGCGGACGCGGACGGCGCGATCGCGGCGTGGAACGGCAAGCAGCTCGACGGTCGTCCGCTGCGCGTCAATGAAGCGCAAGAGCGCCCGGCGCGCTCGGGTGGCGGCGGCGGTGGCGGCGGCGGCGGCCGCGGCTTCGGCGGCGGTGGTGGTGGCGGCGGTCGCGGCGGCTACGGCGGCGGCGGCGGCGGTGGCGGCTACGGTGGCGGCGGTGGTGGTCGCGGCTTCGGCGGCGGTGGTGGTCGCGGTGATCGCGGCGGCTACGGCGGCGGCGGCGGCGGCTACGGCGGTCGCGACTAGTCGCTGCACGCGACTGTCCAGTCGCTGCGCGCGGCTGTGAAGTCGCGCTGCTACGGCAAACGGCGCGGTGCGCTCCCGAACGGGGGCGCACCGCGCTGTGCTTTCGGACGTCTGACAGCGGAGGCCGGCCCGCGTGCTCTAGACTCTCGGCTCGAGCTCCGCGCGCAACACGACCGAACCGAACACGAGATCGATCCCCATGGGCCGCCAGTGGCTGCAGAAGAAACGCGAGATCAACGCGAACAAGCGCGCGAAGCAGGGTACGAAGCTCGTGCGCGAAATCACGGTCGCCGCGAAGTCCGGCATGCCCGACCCCGCGCTCAACGCGCGCCTCGCGGTGGCCGTCGAAGCCGCGCGCAAGCAGTCGGTGTCGAACGACGTGATCCAGCGCGCGATCCAGAAGGGCAGCGGCGCCTCGAAGGACGCGGCGGCGTTCGAGCTCGTGACCTTCGAAGGGATGACGCCGCAGGGCGTGCCCGTGATCGTCGAGTGCCTGACGGACAACCGCAACCGCACCGCGCCCGACATCCGCTCGCTGTTTCGCGACGGCCAGTTCGGGGCGAAGGTGCTGTTCTTCTTCGAGCACGTCGGCATCGTCGAGGCGACCCACGAGCAGGCGGGGCTCGACCGCGAGACGGTCGCGATCGAGGTCGGCGCGCAGGACGTCGAGCCGCTCGAGCACACCGGCAGCGGTGCGGACGACGGGGAGGGCACGGGGGCGCGTTTTTACACGGAGCGCGGCGACCTGGATGCCGTCACGCAGGCGTTGCGGGCGGGCGGCTGGTCGGTCACGCTCGCGGAAATGGGTTACAAGCCCAAAGAGCCGATAGAGCTTCCGGCGGACAAACGCGCCTCCTGCGAAGCGTTCCTCGAAGCGATCGATGACCACGACGACTGCCACC
>SCVU01000566.1 GCA_004296785.1 Planctomycetota bacterium | reverse complement strand
GCTCTTCCGATCTGCAGGGGAACGACGCAGCGACTGCGTCCGGCGAGCAGCGGGAACTCGATGGCGGCGCCGGGACCGGCGCGCAGTTGCGCGCTGCCCGCGCTCGGCGCATCCAGCACGAACTCGAGCGCGATCGCTCCGTCGAGGTCGAAGGGCTCCGCGAGCTCGATCACGGTCGCGGCATCGACCGAACGCGTGACGCATTCACCGGCCCTGTGCCATGCGCTGTCGAGCCGCCACGCGCTCGGCGCGGCGCCGGCGCCGGCGTCGCGCAGTGCGAGCTCGACGTGCGTGATCCAGTCGGCGCCGACCAGCGGCAGGCGCCGCGCGCCGGGCTCGAGCGGTCGGACGATCGCGTCGGTCCACGTGCGCTCGGCGAAGTGCGCGCCGACCAGCGCCGCCGCCGCGCGCTCGGTTTCGAACGCGAGCGCGAACGTGCCGTTGCCCGGCAGCACGAAGCCGAGCTCGGGCTCGTGCGCGGCGCGCTCGATTCGGCGCACATCCCACGCATCCGAGCGCTTCGGCAGGCTCTCGCCCTCCAGCGGGACGCGCGCGAGCGTCAGCAGGTTGCGCCGCCGCGGCGTCGACGCGGCGACGTCGAGCCACGCGCTCCAACGCGCCGCGTAGACCGTTTCGAGCGCCGCCGGCAACCCGGGGAAGGTCAGGCACGGCGCTTCGCGGCCGTAGCGCTCGACGGTCTCCCAGACGACGAGTCGCGGGATGCCGGTGCGCCCGCTCGCGAAGTCGAGCAGCGCCTCGGTCAGCTTGCCCGAGCCCGCGCCGGCCTGCGCGTAGTTCGCGACGTCGACGCCGAGCTCGTTGCACAGCGCCTCGCGCAATTGCTTGAAGCTCATGCTCGTGCCGGCGAGCGCGATCGGCGCGGCCTCGCTCGAGCGCTGCACGCCGAGCACGCGGCCGAACTCGGGATCGACCAGGCGCGCCCACGTCGCGCTCGACGGATCGATGCCGAGGCCGTTCAAGAGATCGGGGCGGATGCCGCGGAACGGCGGCCAGTTCGACAGCTTGGCCTCGAGCACCGGCGGCGCGCCGGCGTTGGTGCCGCTGCGCGCGCGGATCGCGCACGCGAGCAGCGCCGCGATGCGCTCGACGCCCGCGAGCGTCCAGTGCGTGTCGTCGCGGCGGTACCACGCGACGTCGGGGCCGCTCGCCATCCAGCCGAGCACGTCCGGTGCGTCGATGCCGCGCGCGTCGAGCTCGCGCAGCAGGTTCGCATAGCTCGGCGGCGGCACGTCGAGCCCGGGCGGATGGTGCGCGCGGCCGAGCGTCGCCTTGTCCGGCACGACGACGAACAGCGTGCGCGCGCCGAGCGAACGCAGCGCGAGCGCGCCGGCCTCGACGTGCGCCGCGTACTCGCGCTGCAGCCGCGGCGCGTCGGCCGGCGGGTGCAGGTCGCTGGCCAGGAACAGCCAGCCGTTGCGCCCGACGGCGACCGTGCGACCGCCGTCGCCGAGCGCCGCGACGCGCAGCTCGTTCCAGCGCGGGCGCACCGCCGCCGCGAAGGCCGAGCCGTGCTGCAGATTGCGCTCGAGCGCCGCGCTCGCGCCGCCGCGCAGCACGCCGTCCGCATCGAGCGGCACGCCCTGCTGCGCGCCGCCCGCCGCCGGGCCGCGCAGCAGCCAGTGCGCGGCGTCGAAGAGGCCGACGCCCGCGACGAGCGCGACGAAGAACGCGCTGATCGCGCGCGCGAGGCGCGGCGAGAGCGCGAGCGGCGGTGTCGGGGGGGAGGAGTTCACGCCGCGCTCTAGAACTGGAAGTACAGGAACGGGCTGTACGCCTGCGCGGCGACCTGGCACAGCGCGGCGACGAAGAGCAGTGCGACGCACGCGGCGAGCGCGGGCCGCGGCCGCTCGAGCAACTGCTGCGAGTTCGGCGCGAGGAACACGAGCGCCGCGCCGAGCGCGAACAGCACGAGCACCGGCAGCGAGGCGTCGACGCCGCTGAGCGCGGGAGCCGAGCTGTTGCCGACCATCGCGCCGAGGTGCGCGAGCGAGCCGGGCAGATCGACGGCGCGGAAGAAGACCCAGCCGACGAGCACGAGCGCGAAGGTCGGCAGCGCGCCGAGCGGTCCGGGCAGCCGCTGCCAGAACGCGCGCTTGCCGAGCATCCGCTCGAGCGCGAGCCACGTGCCGTGCCACGCGCCCCACAGCACGAAGTTCCACGACGCGCCGTGCCACAGCCCGCCGAGCAGCATCGTCGCCTCGAGGTTCAGGTACGTGCGCGCGTCGCCCTTGCGATTGCCGCCGAGCGGGACGTACAGGTAGTCGCGCAGCCACGTCGACAGCGTGATGTGCCAGCGCCGCCAGAATTCGGTGATGCTCTTCGACTTGTACGGCGAGTCGAAGTTGACCGGGAACTCGAACCCGAGCATCCGGCCCAGTCCGATCGCCATGTCGGAGTAGCCGGAGAAGTCGAAGTAGATCTGGAACGCGTACGCGAGCGTGCCGAGCCACGCCGCCGCCGCGCCGATCGATCCGCCGCCGGCGCTGGACTCGAACGCGCGGTCGGCGAGCGGCGCGAACTGGTCGGCCAGCAGCACCTTCTTCGCCAGTCCCAGCATGAAGCCGAGCGCGCCCTGCGCGAAGCGCTCGAGCAGGTAGCGGCGCGATTCGAGCTGCTCGGCGAGGATCCGATAGCGCACGATCGGGCCCGCGACGAACTCGGGGAACAGCGTCAGGAAGCACGCGAAGTTGACCAGGCTGCGCTGCGCCTGCACCTCGCCGCGGTACACGTCGATCGTGTAGCTCATCGTCTTGAACGTGTAGAACGAGATGCCCATCGGCAGCACGATCGACGTCCACGCGACGGGCTCGATCCCGAGCGACTCGAGCAGCGCGTTCAAGTTCTCGATGCCGAAGTTCGCGTACTTGAAGTACGCGAGCAGTCCGAGCTGCACGACGATCGAGATCGCGAGGTAGCCCTTGCGCGCGCGGCCGCTGCTTTCCGCGATCTTCTGCCCGCACCAGTAGTCGACGATCATCGACACGCCGAGCAGCGCGAGGAAGTCGAGGCGCCACCACGCGTAGAACAGGCAGCCGAACGGGATCAGCAGCGCATTGCGCGCGCGCGGCGGGACCGCGTAGTACAGCGCCAGTACGAGCGGCAGGAACGCGAACAGGAAGATGTACGCGGAGAAGACCACGCGGGGCCGACGATCGTACGTTCGCTACTGGCGCCGCAGATACGGATCCCACGGGTTGTCCGTGGCCGGCGGCAGCAGTTGCTCGGCCGCCGGGAACAGGATCGCCTGCGCTTGCGGGTCGATCCGGTACGCGAGTCCCGTGACGCTGCAGCGCAGCGCGTGGCGTCCCTGCGACAACTTCGGCGCGAGCACGAGCTCGGCCGGCTGTGCCTTCGACGGCACGAGGCGCACGCGGCCGCGCGGCGCGTCGAAGCCGAGGCCCGCCGCCTCCGCGGGATCGATCACGTCGAGGAACGGCACCTTGAGCAGGTACAGCGTGTAGGCCGGACCGAGGAAGCCCGTCGTCGGCGCCGCGGGCTCGATGCCGCGCGTCAAGCGCCACTCGTAGTTCTGGCGGTTCTCCTCGCGCATCTGCTCGGGCGTCAGCTCGAGCTCGTGCAGCGTCAACTTGTACGCGGTGCCGTCGGGTCGCTCGACCTCGACCGACTCCATCAGGCCCGCGCCTTCGCCCGGCCAGCCGTACGGCATCACGAACGGGTGCACGAGCGGCGGCAGGCCCGGCGCCGCGGGCGCGAGCTCCTCCCACGGATTGGCGTCGACGTCCCAGACCTTCGTCTCGCCCGCGCGCCGCACGAAGCAGCGCTCGCGGTCGGCGAAGCCGGTGCCGAGGTCGAACGCGCCGAGCGACTGCAGCTGCGGGTCGAGCAGCGTCACGCGCACCTGCCGCGCGGGATCGAAGCCGAAGCTCGCCGCGCGCGCGGGATCGTCGCTCTGGATCATGCCCTCGGCCTCGTGCAGCTTGCCGATCAGGCTCTTCAGCCGATCTCCGCTGCCGACCGCGTGCTTCCACGAGCTGCGCCACAGTCCCGACTCGTTGGCGAAGACGAGCGACTCCTTGCCGACGTCGACCTGCACCGCGGCGACGCTCGCGCGCTCGCGGTCCTCCTTCGGGATCAGGCGGCCGATGCGCAGCTCGCCGCGCCGCCGGTCGGCGCGCCGCGCGTCGAGCAGGCGGTCCGCGCCGAACAGCGCGAGCGCGAGCACGGCCGCCGCCGCGATCGAGTTCTGCTGCGTGAAGCGCATCAGGCCGTCGCTCCCTGCGCGCGCAGCGCGCGCGCCGAACGCGCGCCGAGCAGCGCGTGCACGAGCGCGAACGCGACCAGCGCGAGCGGCGCCGCGCCGACGACGACGTTGCGCCACCACAGCTTGCGGCCGGGCTCGACGAGCCCGAAGCCGCGCTCGACCTTGCGGCGCGCCGCGATGCGCGCGAGCTCGTCCGGCAGCGCCAGCGACGCGACCGTGTTGAGCAGCAGCTGGTCGGCGCGGAAGTCGCGCGCCGACAGGCGGTAGTTCTTGAACGACTCCGAGCAGCCGAAGAACACGAGCCGCCCCGGACTGCCCGGATCCTCGGCCGCGCTCGGCCACGGCGGCGCCGGACGCGACTCGCTGCGGCCGTCGGGGCCGGTCGCGTACAGCGTTTCCTGCAGCCGCTTCTCCGGGTAGGGGAACTGCCCGCGCACGTCGAGCGCGAGCGGCACGCGGCCTTGCAGGATCGGCTCGAGCGGCTTGCCCCCGATCATCTCGCTGGCCGGCGGCCAGCGCAGCAGCGGTCCGATGAAGCGCCCGCCCTCCCAGTGCGCGCTCCACGTGCGGTCGGAGCTCCACAAGAGCGGCCGCGCGTCGAGCCCGTGCGCGGCGAGCTTCGCCGCGTCGAGCCGGAAGAACGCGGGGAACAGGAACGCCTGGTCGCCGACGCCGCGCAGCAGCGGGTTGTCCTGGTCGAAGTTCGCGGCCGCGACGCGCACGAGGAACGGCAGCGCCGACTCCATCGCGAAGTAGTCCTCGTTCGCGCTCTTCTTCGCCTTGCCCTCGAGCGCGATGCGCGTGTGCAGCGCGTCGAAGAACGGCTCGCGCACGAGCTCGATGCCGAGCTCGGGGAAGTAGAAGCGCTCGACGTCCGGCGATTGCGGGCGCGGCCAGTACTCGATCGGGAAGTTCTTGCCGCGGTACTGCTCGGACTGGATCGTGAAGTGCTGCGCCGCGAGCAGCGCCTTGCCGCCGCGGTGCAGGTGCGTGATCAGCGCCTCGAGCATCGGCTCGGTCGCGCGGCGCGGCTGCAGCCACACGAGCGCGTCGACGCCCTGCGGCATGCGCGGCTCGCGCGGGTTGACGTGCAGCACGACGAAGTCGTGGCGCTTCAACAGCTCGCGCGCCTCCTGGTAGACGTCGCCCGAGCGCGGCGCGAACAGACCGGCCTGCTGCTTCTCGTACTCCTCGGCCGCCGACATGCGCGGCGTGTCGGAGGCGAACGCGATGGCCGGGCTCTTGCCCGTGCGCAGGCGCCACAGCGCGAACGCGACGCGGAACTCGGCCTGTTCGAACGACGCGGCGTCGGGGAAGCGCAAGAGCTCGCTGCGCGCGCCCGCGGACAGGCGCAGCGCGCTGTACACCGTGCGCACCGTCGTGACTTCCTCGTCGCGCGTCGACACGTCGAGCGGCGTGAAGCCGCGCGCGGCGAGCGCCTCGCGCGCCGCCTTGTCGGCCGCGTCGGGCTCGAGGTTCTCGATCGCGATGTCGGCGCCGGCGCGGCGGAACGCGCGCACGGTCTCCTCGAGCCGCGCGACGCTCGTGCGCAGCGCCGGCGGCAGCCGGTCGGGCGCCGAGAAGCACAGCTCGGCGCGCACCGCGCGCGCCTGTGCGGCGATCGCGCGGCTCTCGGGCGCGAGCTGGTTCAGCCCGTCCTCGGACAGGTCGGCGCGCGCGTCGGTGAAGCTCGCCAGCGCGGTCGCCGCCACGACGAGCACGAGGCCCGCGGCCAGGCGCCACGCGACCGCGCGCGGCAGCAGCGCGCGCCGCACGCGCGCGAACACGCGCTCGTGCGCATCCGCCGGCGTGCCGCGCGCGACCGCGAGCGCGAGCAGCAGCAGCGGCAGCAGGAACAGGCAGAACGCGCGCCACAGCGCGCGCGACGAAGCGGCGAGCTCGGGGATCGGCGCGGCGCGCAGCACGCCGACCTGGTTCTGCACGAGGCGGTCGTCGCTGCACAGCGTGTCGACCAGCGTGCGCACGAGGCGCCAGTGCGCGGTCGCCTCGCGCTTGTAGAAGCCGTCGACGAACGGCGTCGACGCCGCGCACGCGACGAGCACGCCCTGCGTCGCGTCGTTCGGCCGCAGCGCGACGATCAGCGCCTGCTTCGGCGCCGGCTCGCCGCGCTCGGGCGCGAGCGCGTCGAGCGCGATCGCGAGCGGCGCGCCGCCGTCCGTGCCGCCGGACGGCAGCGGCTGCGTCCACGTCTTGTCGGAGGTCGTCGCGAGCAGCTCGGCGCGCCAGCCCAGCGCGTCGATGCGCGCGCCGTCGAGCGCGATCGGCGTCGGCGCGTCGAACAGCAGCGTGCCGTTCGGCTGGCCGATGAACGTGTGGAAGTCCTGCGCGGGCGCGATGCAGCGCACCAGCGTCGGCGCTTCGAGCGCGGTCCCGCCGAAGTCGAGCTTCTCGCAGTTCGTGTCGAGGTACAGGCCGTCGCGCGGCTCCAGGCCGAAGTGCGAGTACACCGCGGCGGCCGGGAAACCGCTGCTCTCGAGCGCGAGCGCCGGCCGCCCGTCGCGCACGGTCGGCGCGGCGCGGCGCAGCGCGCCCGCGATCACGACCGAGCGGCCGCTGGCGAGCCAGCCCTCGAGCTCGCGCAGTCGCGACGGCGCGACGTCGACCGGATCGAGCCAGAACAGCACGTCGCCGTCCAGCGGCAGCGGCAGCGAGCTCCCCATCTCGAAACGGCGCACTTCGGCGCCCTTGCGCGCGCCGGCGTCCTCGGCGAGCGCGGCGGCGAGCTCGGTCGTCTTCGCGCTGCCGGCGATGACCGCCACGGGCCGGCGCGGGCGCTCGAGCTGCTCGATCTGCGCGAGGATGCGCGCCTGCAGCCGCGGCAGGTGCTCGGGCAGCAGGCCGTTGATCACGGCCGGCGCGTGCGCGCCGAAGCTGATCGTCAGCGTCGACCAGACCGTGCGCTCGGAGTAGTTGTCGCGCTCGATCGAGCGCACGCGCACGGGCGACGCCTTGCGCTTGGCCGCGAAGCGCTCGAAGTCGGGGTGCGAGCTCGGGTCGACCACCTGGAAGTCGAAGCGGTCGGGCGCGGCGTCGCGCAGCGCCTCGCAGATGTCGCGCACGCGCTGCTCGATCGTGCGCATGTGCGACGGCAGCGCGTCGCGGCGACTGACGTAGTAGTTGACCTGCACGCGGTCCGCGAGCGCGGCGAGTTGTGCGCGCGTCGGCGCATCGACGGCCGTCAGGTTGACGCGGCCGAGCTCGACGCGCGCGGCCGAGGCGTGGCGCGCGACGCGCACCGCCGCGACCGCCGCGAGCACGAGCAGCAGCGCGAGCAGCAGCAGTCCGGCCAGCGACGCGCGGCCGCGCCGGCGGGACGGAGCGTGCGTCATGCGCGCTTGTGCTGCAGCGCGTGCGCGCACAGCCACAGGAACACCGCGGTGAACGCGCCGAAGAACACGAGCGCGGACAGCTCGACGCTGCCCGCGACGAACGTCTCGTACGGCGGCCCGACCGAGATCGATTCGGCGAGCAGCGTGCCCGCCGCGAGCTTCGGCGCGAGGCCGTCGAGCACCGCGACCACGCGCTCGTTGCCGAGCAGCACGAGTGCGAACGCACAGAACGCCGTGGCGACGAACGCGACGATCTGGTCGGCCGACAGAGCCGACAGGAACAGCCCGAGCGCGAGCAGCAGCGAGCCGAGCGCGATCAGGCCGACGTAGCCGGCGGCGATCAGTCCGAGGTCCGGGCTGCCGAGCACGGCGAGCATCACGACGATCGGCAGCGAGCCGGCCAGGAACAGCGCGTACAACAAGAGCGCCGCGACGAACTTCCCGCACACGGCCTGCAGCGGCACGATCGGCAGCGTCAGCAACAGCTCGATCGTGCGCTGCTTGCGCTCCTCGGCCCACAGCCGCATCGTCACCGCGGGCAGGAAGATCGCGAGCAGCAGCGGCATGCGCTGGAAGTAGCTCGTCATGTCCGCGGTGCCGGTCAGGAAGAACTCCTGCATGAACACCGAGTTCGCGAGCACGACGAAGCCGATCGTGTAGACGTACGCGATCGCCGAGTCGAAGTACGCGCCGAGCTCGCGGCGCGCGACGATGCGCACGCCGGAGACGAACGCGCCGAGCGACACGCGCGCGTCGCTGCTCCCCGCCGCGGTCGCGCCGCTCAAGCGCGCACCTCCTCGCGCGACGGCGCCTTCTGGCGCACGATCTCGAGCACGACGCGCTCGATGTCCTCGCCGCGCTCGCGCGCCTGCTGCTGCAGATCGGCGACCCGGGCGTCGGCCAGCAACCGGCCGTGCTGGATGATCAGCAGCCGCTCCGAGATCCCGACCACCTCCGACAGGATGTGGCTCGAGAACAGGATCGCGCGGCCCTTGCGCAGGCCCTGGATGAAGTTGCGGAACGCGACGACCTGCAGCGGGTCGAGGCCGTGCGTCGGCTCGTCGAGCACGATCACCGGCGGGTCGTGGATCAGGCTCGCGGCGACGCCGATGCGCTGCCGGTAGCCCTTCGAGCACTGGTGCACGCGCTTGTGGACGACCGCCTCGAGCCGGCAGCCCTCGATGCACCACGCCATCCGCTCGCGCAGCGCCGCGCCCGACAGGCCGCGCGCCGCGCCGACGAACGCGAGGAAGCGGTCGACGCGCATGCCGTCGTACAGCGCGTTGTGCTCGGGCAGGTAGCCGAGCGAGCGGCGCACGGCCAGCGCGGCCGTCCTGGTGTCGTGGCCGGCGATCCGGATCGAGCCCGCGTCGGGCTCGAGCCAGGTCGAGATCATCTTGAGCAGCGTCGACTTGCCGGCGCCGTTCGGCCCCAGGAACCCGACGATCTCACCCGCCCCGATGTGGAAGGAAACCGCGTCCACGGCCAGGGTCGGGCCGTAGCGCTTCGTCACGTTGTCGACGTCGATCATCGGGGGGGACGGCCGGGGAGCAGGGGGGCACAAGATACCGAGCGAAGACCCCGAAACGTTAGCGCGGACGCGTGCGCCAACGCGCAATGCGCGCGCGGCGGGGCGGAGCGCTTCCGCTCGCGCGCGCTTCGCTTCGACCGCATTCGTTCGGTCGCGCGCGGGCCCCCGGCTCACACGCCCCTTTTCGCGCGGCGCGCCGCGGACGAGCGCGCGCGAGCTCGGCGCGAAATCCGCGCGCTCGTCGTTACCGCCGCGCGTGTTCCGGTACCGCCGCCAACGCCGCGCGGCCGCTTCCCCGCGCGAGCCGGCCGGCAGGCCAGTACCCCCCGGGAGCCGTACGAGCGAGAGGTCCAACCGATGCGAGCCGTGCAACCCGTTCAGTTCCTGCGCCAGGCGTGGCAGCGTTCACCGTGGGTCGTCATCTCGGTCGGCGTGCACGTGATCGCCGGCGGCATCCTCGCGCTGCACGTCGTCGGGCGCGACGCGCCGCCGCCGGTCGACAACCCGATGCAGATCGCGTCGACGCCGCCGAAGCTGCGCGCCGATTTCGAGCCGCCGATCATCGAGGAGCAGATCGTGCGCACGGTGCAGCCGCGCACCGACGAGGTCGAGCTCGTCACGCGCGACCTCCCCGCGGATCTGATCATCGATCCGAACGCGGTCCGCGACTGGACCGAGGAGGCGGGTCTGGAGGACGGCGACACCACTTCGGATGAACCGCCGGAGATGAGCTCGTCAATCGGCGCCGGCAATCGCGGCGGATTCCGCGCGCAGCGGCCGACCGACTTCGGCGTCACGCGGCCGAGCCGCGGCACGAGCGGCCCCGGCGGAGGGCCGAGCACCGCGCCGCCGAGTCGCGAGGAGCGCGCCGTGCTCGAAGGACTGCGCTGGCTCGCGCGCCACCAGTCTCCCGACGGGAGCTGGAACACGGCCGGCGCGCGCGAACTGTGCGTGCCCGGCTCGAGCTGCGTGCCAGAGGAGCACGCCGCGGGCGGCGCGTACGACACCGGGCTCACCGGCCTCGCGCTGCTCGCGTACCTCGGCGCCGGCTACGCGCACGATTCGCGCGCGTTCTTCGCCGACACGGTCGTCCCGCGCAAGCACGTGACGGGCGAGATCGTCAAGCGCGGCCTGAAGTGGCTCGTCGAGCAGCAGCGCGAGGACGGCTCGTTCGGCCCCGGCCGGACGTACATGTACAACCACGCGCTCGCGTCGATGGCGCTGTGCGAGGCCTACGGGCTCACGCGCGAGCGCCAGTGGCGCGAGCCCGCGCAGAGGTCGATCGACTTCCTCGTCGCCGCGCAGCGCCCGAACCCGAACGGCGCCGGCGCGTGGGGCTGGCGCTACGCGGCGCGGCAGGAGATCGAGCTGCGCAAGGAGGCCGGCGAGCTCACCGACGCCGAGTACGCGCAACAGGTGCACGACGCCGACACGTCGGTGACGACGTGGTGCGTGATGGCGCTGAAGTCGGCGGATCTCGCCGGGCTGAACGTGCCGCGCGCGAGCCTCGACGGTGCGCTGGCGTTCATCCGCTGGGTCACGCCGCGCGAGCGCTCGAGCGGTCCGGCCGGCAACTCGACCGGCGGCGGCGACACCGCGCGCTACCCGGGAACGGTCGGCTACATCGATCCGAACACCGCGGGCGAGAAGGTCAGCGGCCCGGGCGATCACTTCCAGTACCACTCCGCGGTCATGTCTGCGCTCGGCATCTGCGCGCGTGCGTTCGGCGAGCACGATGCGAGCGATCCGTTCCTCGAGTCGGCCGCGAAGCTGCTCGTGAAGGACCTGCCCGAGGTCAGCGCGGACAAGCTCTCCGTCGACTACTACTACTGGTACTACGGCAGCCTCGCGCTGAATCAGTTCGACGGCCCCGACAGCCCGCGCAAGGGGCAGCGCTACTGGAAGCCGTGGAACGAGGCGATGACGCGCGCGCTGTTGTCGCTGCAGGATGCGACGGAGAAGAGCTGCGCGAAGGGCGGCTGGCTGGTGCCCGATCGCTGGTGCCACGCCGGCGGTCCGATCTACGCGACGGCGACCAACGTGCTGACGCTCGAGGTGTACTACCGCTACGCGAACGCGTTCGGCGCCGAGCGCGACGCGAAGAACCGCGCCAAGGCGAAGGGCGGAGACGGCGGCATCGAGGCCAAGTAGCCGCGCAGGGAGGAGCCGCGCGGCGAGCCGGGGGGCGACGCCGCGCGGGCGAGATGGGGATTCTCGGGCCCGGTCCGTTCCGACGCAGCGCGTCGGACGGTCCGGGCCTGTTTCGTTGCGAGCCCGTTTCGTTGCGCCGCGCGCGCGCTGTCGCCGCGCGCCGTCGGTTACGATGGAGCTTCGCGCCTCGTCGCGCTCCGCTTGAGCGAATCCCCCGCGTCCACGGCCGCCGCGCCGCTCTTCCTGCCGTCGCGCTGGCTGATCTCGCGGCGCGTCGACCTCGCGTTCCTGATCGGCAGCGCCGCGCTGAGCTACGCGCTGCTCGCGCTGTGGAAGACCGGCGTGCTCAGCGGCCTGCACCTGATGCTGCTGTGGATCTTCGCGTTCCACGGCCCACACTTCTTCGCGACGATGAGCCGCACGTTCCTCGACCGCGAGGAGTGGCGCGAGCGCGGCGACGTGCTGCGGCGCTCGCTGTTGTGGTTCCTGCTCGGCCCCGCGTGCCTGCTCGTCGCGCTCGCGCTGCAGCCGTGGTTCGGCGGCGACCCGCGCTCGAACGATCTCGTGATGGCGTTCTTCGCGTTCGCCGCGTGGTGGGCGTACCACCACGTGGTCAAGCAGCACTTCGGCTTCATGGCGCTGTACCGCGCGCGCCAGCGCGAGTTCGACCGCAAGGAACTGTTCTGGCACCGCCGCTACATCGTCGCGTCGCTGTGGCTGCCGATGGTCGCGACGATCCTCGAGTCGCCGTACTGGCTGGCGCAGGTGCCGGCGCTGGCGAGCCGCGTCGCGCCGAGGATCGGGCCCGAGCGGCTGTTCGGCTGGACGCAGCAGGCCGCCGTCGTCGCGCTGTGGGCGTTCTGGATCGTGCAAGCGCTGTACGTCGGCTCGCTCGTCAAGCGGCGCCTGGCCGGGCGCAGCCTGAATCTGCAGGAAAACCTGATCGTGCTCGCGAGCGTACCGCTGCACTACGTCGTCGCGCGCTCGGTGAGCGGGCTCAGCGGTTTCGACGCGTACGCGGTCGTGCCGCTGGTCACGACGTTCCACAACTTGCAGTACCACGCGCTCGTGTGGAGCTACAGCCGCTCGAAGTACCTCGCGCCGGGCGCGCCGCATCCGAACGCGGCGCCGGCGCTGCTCGCGCGCTGGCTGCCGCTGTACGTGCTCGCCGGCGTCGCGTACACGTGCGCGACGATCGGCGTCGAGTACTTCGGGCTGTACGACCTCGCCGCGCTCGGCCGCGAGCGCTGGCTCGGCCAGATCGTCGCGAGCGCGATCTGGGGCTGGTCGTTCCTGCACTACTACCTCGACGGCAAGCTGTGGCACGTGCAGTCGGACGCGAACCTGCGCCGCGTGCTCGGCTTCGAGACGGCGCGCGCGTGAGCCGGCGCTAGCGCTTCGGCACGAGCCACTCGCCGCGGAACGATCCGGACTCGACCGGCAGCACGTCGAACGCGTGCTCGAGCCACTGCCGGAACGCCGGTCCGCAGCGCGGTTCGACCAGCGCGAGCAGTTCGCGCGCGCTCGCGGTGATGTACACGCGCTCGCGCTCGCTCTTCCAGCGCTCGGTGACCGCCATGAACTTCGGCATGTACGCCGCCAGCGTCTCGGGCGCGAGCGTGCGCAGGAAGTCGAGCGCGACGTACTCCTGCTCGGGGCGCTCGACGAGCAGCGCGGCCGCTTCGTTCGAGTGGCCGATCAACAGCACCGCGGGCTTGCCCTGCCGCGCCGCGTCGAAGCCGGCGAGCCACGCGCGGCTCGCGCTCGGATCGTCGTGCCGCACGACCTGGAAGATGCCCGCGGCCGCGCACGCGAGCGCGAGGAGCACGGCGCCGGTGCGCGGCAGTTGCGCGATCGCCAGGCGCGCGGCGGGCAGCGCGAGCGGCAGCCAGTACGCGCCGCGCTCCGGCGTGTTGAAGCCGGTGTTGAGCGCCCACGACGCGAGCAGGTACGGCACGAGCGCGACGAGCAGCGCGTACCACTCCAGGCGCAGCTTCGCGTCGCGCGGCGGCCACAGCGCGAGCAGCGACAGCGGCGCGAACGCGAGCAGCCACTCGCGCGCGAACGCGAGCGGCAGGTCGAGCGGCGCGAACTGCTGCTGCGCGAGGAACCCGGCCTGCGACTCGGGCGTCGCCGCGTTGCCGAACGCGCGCGTCAGCGCGGGCACGCCGAACAACAGCGCGACGTGCACGGCGCCGGCGATGCACGGCGCGACGAGCGCGCGCGCTCGCTCGAGCGGGAAGCGCAGCGCGAGCAGCCACGTGCACGTCAGCGCCGGCAACAGGTGGCCGGTCGCGTGCACGCTCGCCGCGAGGTACGTCGCGAGGCCGAGCGCGAGCGCGCGCGCCGGCGTCGGTCGCTCGGCCGCGCGCGTCAGCGCCCAGAACGCGAGCCCGGCCGCGCCGAAGAACAGGCCGTGGTACTCGACCACGGTCGCGAAGAAGAGCACGGCCGGCGCGCAGCCGACGAGCGCGGCGAACAGCGCGGCGCGCGCGCGGTCGAAACCCAGGCGCAGGCCGCCCGCGTGCGCGAACGCGACGCCCAGCGCGGTGCCGAGCGCCGACAGCAGCACGGCCGAGCGGTACGCCGACCCGGTCAGCGGCGCGACGACGAGGTCGAACGCGTGCAGCAGCGGCAGGTACAGCGCGTGGTGCACCGCGCCCCACAGCGGCCCGCCGCGTGCATACGCGACCAGCGCGAGCCCGTCGGTCTTGTAGAAGACGTCCTGCCCGAGCGCCGCGTACAGCGCGAGGAATCCGGCGCACAGGAGCGCGCGATCGCGCCAGTGGGGGACAGGAGTCGCGCTCACGCGCGCACAGCCTAGCCGACCGCCGCGGGCGGCGGCACCGGCACCGCGGCGACGAGCGCGCGCGTGTACGCATCGCGCGGCGCGCGCAGCACGTCGTCGGAGCCGCCGCGCTCGACGATGCGGCCCGCGTGCAGCACGGCGACCTCGTCGCAGGTCGCGCGCACGACCGCGAGGTCGTGCGAGATCAACAGGTACGCGAGCCCGTGCCGCTCGCGCAGCCGCGCGAGCAGGTTCAGCACCTGCGCCTGGACCGACACGTCGAGCGCGCTGGTCGGCTCGTCGAGCACGAGCAGCTCGGGCTCGAGCACGAGCGCGCGCGCGAGCGCGACGCGCTGGCGCTGACCGCCCGACAACTCGTGCGGCAGCGCGCGCGCGTGCTCGCTCGACAGCCCGACCGATTCGAGCGCGGCCGCGGCGCGGCGGCGGCGCTCGTCGCGCTTGCCGAGCCGATGGATCGCGAGCCCCTCCTCGACTGCCGCGAGCGCGCGCAGCGCCGGATCGAGCGCGGCGAGCGGGTTCTGGAACACGAGCTGCACGCGCCGGCGCAGCGGCCGCCACGCGCGCGCGCCGGCGCGCGGCAGCGGCCGGCCGTCGAACGCGAGCTCGCCCGCCTCCGGCGATTCGAGGCCGACGACGAGCCGCGCGAAGGTCGACTTGCCCGAGCCCGATTCGCCGACCAGTCCGAGCGCGCCGCCGCGCGCGAGCTCGAGCGACACGTCGCACAGCACCGCGCGTCGCGCGCGCGCGCCGCCGAGCAGGCGGCGCGGACCGACCGGGTACGACTTCGCGATCGCGCGCGCGACGAGCAGCGCTGCACTGGTAGCAGCGGCGCTCACGGCGCGACCTCGTGGCAGGCCGCCGTGCGCGGCGCGCCGCCGCGGACCTCGAGCAGCGGCCGCTCGCGCCGGCAGCGGTCGTTCGCGAGCTCGCAGCGCGGCGCGAACGCGCAGCCGTCGGCATCGACCGCGCGCGCATCCGGCGCGCCCGCGATCGACGGCAAGTCGCCGCCGCGCGGGCCGTCCAGGCGCGGCACGCACGCGAGCAGCGCGCGCGTGTACGGGTGCAGCGGCCGCGCGAAGAGCTCGCGCGCGGGCGCGTCCTCGACGATGCGCCCCGCGTAGGCGACCGCGATGCGCGCGGCGATGCGCGCCGCGACGCCGAGCGAGTGCGTGACGAACACGAGCGCCAGTCCGCGCTCGCGCTGCAGCCGCGCGAGCAGCTCGAGCACCTGCGCCTGCAGCGTGACGTCGAGCGCGGTCGTCGGCTCGTCGGCGAACAACAGCCGCGGCCGCGGCAAGAGCGCCATCGCGATCTGCACGCGCTGGCGCATGCCGCCCGACAGCTGGTGCGGGTGCGCGCGCAGCAGCTCGCGCGGCTCGCGCAGCCCGACCTCGTCGAGCGCCGCCGTGCAGCGCTCGTCGAGCGCGGCCGCCGACAGGTCGCGCTCGCGCCACAGCGACTCGGCGAGCTGCGCGCCGATCGTCCGGTACGGATCGAGCGCCGCGAGCGGGTCCTGGAACACCGCGCCGAGCCCCGCGCCGCACAGCTCGCGCCGCGCGCGCGGAGCGAGCGCGAGCAGATCGCGCCCGTCGAGCGCGAGGCGCGCGGCCGTGACGCGTGCGTTGGGGGGCAGCAGTCCGAGCGCGGCGAGGCACGCCTGCGTCTTGCCCGAGCCCGACTCGCCGACGACGCACACGCACTCGCGCTCGCGCACGACGAGGTCGAAGCCGCGCACGACGCGCCGCTCGCCCGCGCCGTGCCGGTACGCGACGCACAGGTCGCGGATCTCGAGCAGCGCGGCGCTCATCGCAGGCGGCGCCTCACGCGCGCTCCTCGGTTCCGCGTGGATCGAGCGCATCGCGCAGCGCGTCGCCGAACAGGTTCAGCGCGAGCAGCACGCTCGCCATCGCGAGCGCGGGGAACAGCGCGAGCCACCATGCGAAGCGCACCGGATTCAGCGCCTCGACGCCGTCGGCCGCCAGCGAGCCCCAGCTCATCTGCGGTGCCTCGATGCCGAGGCCGAGGAACGACAGGAACGCCTCGAACAGCATCACCGAAGGCACGGTCAGCGCGAGGTACACGATCGCGAGCGGCAGCACGGCCGGCAACAGGTGCGCGAACAGGATCCGCGCGTGGCTCGCGCCGAGCACGCGCAGCGCCGCGACGAGCTCGCCGTCGCGCAGCGCGCGCACCTGCCCGCGCACGATGCGCGCGAGCGAGAGCCACCACACCGCGCCGATCACGAGGAAGAACAGCGCCTCGCGGTCGAGGCCGAAGCTGTCCTCGAGCTCGGTGCGCCAGCCGGCGAGCAGCGTGCCGACGAAGATCACGAAGAAGATGAACGGGATCGACTGCAGCGCGTCGACCGCGCGCATCAGCACCTCGTCGACCCGGCCGCCCGCGTAGCCGGCGAGCCCGCCGTAGACGAGGCCGATCACGAGGCTCGTCAGCGCCGCGACGAGCGCGGCGGCGAGCGAGGTGCGCCCGCCCC
>SCVU01000565.1 GCA_004296785.1 Planctomycetota bacterium | reverse complement strand
CCCGCGGCGAGCGTCTCGGCGAGCGGCGCGCGGCCCTGGAACACGCGCCAGCCGCGCTTGTGCAGCGAGCGACCGGACATGTCGAGCGACAGCGTGCAGCGATCGCGCCACAGGTGTACGTGCAGCGCGAGGTCGGGCTCGTCGCGCTCGACGTCCGGCCGCGTGCCAGTGCGTGCGCGGAACTGGTCGACGATCGCGTCCTTCGCGCGCTGCTCGACGAAGCGCGTGTGCGCGAGCGCCGAGTCCGAGCACTGCGCGCTCACGCGCAGCGCGCCGTCGGGCCGCAGCCAGCGCGACCAGTCCTGTGCGGCGATGCCGGCGTACAGCGCGCTCTCGTCCGCGGCATCGAAACGCTCGAGCCGCATCAGCACGCGGATCGCGGTGCGCAGCCACAGGTTCGCGCGCCACGCGTCCTCGAGCACGCCCTCGAAGTACACGCCGCCGACCTGCTGCTCGCAGCGCGCGAGGCGCAGTCGCCGCGCCTCGGCGTACAGGGCCGGCTCGAGCCCGGGCGCGGTGGTCGCGAAGAATGCGTGCCGGGACATCGAGCTCTGGATGGTGGGCGATGAGGGATTCGAACCCCCGACCTCGTCCGTGTAAGGGACGCACTCTAACCGCTGAGTTAATCGCCCTGAACCGGCCGGCGCAGCGCTTTGGCGCGGGCCGGAGGGGGCCCCTCACGTTATCCTGCTCGCCCTCCGGCCTCCACCTCGGCACGCTCCGCGGCCGATGGATGGCCTCCTCTTCCTCCTATGCGCATCGCCGTCGTCGGTACCGGTTACGTTGGGCTCGTCGCAGGCACGTGCTTCGCCGAGAGCGGCAACACGGTCGCGTGCATCGACATCGATCTCGAGAAGGTCAAGCTGCTGCGCGCCGGCGGCGTGCCGATCTACGAGCCCGGCCTCGAGGAGCTGCTGAAGCGCAACATCCACGACGGGCGCCTGACGTTCACCAGCGACTACGCGGAAGCGGTCCCCGGCGCGCAAGTCGTGTTCATCGCGGTCGGCACGCCGCAGGACGAGGACGGCAGCGCCGACCTGCAGTACGTGCTCGCGGCCGCGCGCGCGGTCGGCAAGGCGATGACCGGCTACGCGGTGATCGTCGACAAGTCGACGGTGCCCGTCGGCACGGCGCGCAAGGTGCTCGCGGCGCTCAAGGAGTCGACCAAGCACCCGTTCGACGTCGTGTCGAACCCCGAGTTCCTCAAGGAGGGCGCCGCGATCGACGACTTCCTCAAGCCCGACCGCGTCGTGATCGGCAGCGAGTCGGCGCGCGCGAAGGAAGTGATGGACGAGCTGTACGGGCCGTTCGTCCGCACCGGCAACCCGATCCTGCACATGGACATCGAGTCGGCCGAGCTGACGAAGTACGCGGCCAACGCGATGCTCGCGACGCGCATCTCGTTCATGAACGAGATCGCGAACATCTGCAACCGCGTCGGCGCCAACGTCGACCTCGTGCGGCGCGGCATCGGATCGGACTCGCGCATCGGCTCGAAGTTCCTGTTCGCGGGCCTCGGCTACGGCGGTTCGTGCTTCCCGAAGGACGTCAAGGCCGTCGTGCGCACGTCCGAGGACTGCGGGTACGAGTTCCGCATCCTGAAGGCCGTCGAAGCGGTCAACGAGACGCAGAAGCGGATCCCCTACGACCAGGCGACCAAGCACTTCAAGGGCAGCCTGAAGGGCAAACACTTCGCGGTGTGGGGCCTCGCGTTCAAGCCGAACACCGACGACATGCGCGAGGCGCCGTCGGTCGTCGTGATCGAGCACCTGCTCGCGGCCGGCGCGACCGTGCGCGTCTACGACCCCGAGTCGATGCACGAGGCGAAGAAGCGCCACCTCGGCGACCGCGTGCAGTACGCGCAGAATCCGATGGACGCGCTGCAGGGCGCCGACGCGCTGATGCTCGTGACCGAGTGGAACGAGTTCCGCCGGCCCGATTTCGAGCAGATGAAGAAGCGGATGCGCGGCCACGTGATCTTCGACGGGCGCAACATCTACCCGCGCAAGACGCTCGAAGAGCTCGGCTTCGTCTACTACGCGATCGGGACGTAGGACGCTCGCGACGTAGCGCGCGGCTCGGCGCGTAGACTGCGCGCATGCGGATCGTCGGAGTCGACACGGGCGGCACCTTCACCGACCTCGTGCTCGTCGACGGGCGCGAAGTGCGCATCGAGAAGGTGCCGTCGACGCCGCGCGATCCCGCCGCCGCGATCGTCGACGGACTGCGCCGCATCTCGCCCGACCGCGCGCCCGACCTCGTCGTGCACGGCACGACGGTCGCGCTGAACGCGCTGCTGACCGGCCGCGTCGGGCGCACCGCGCTCGTGACCAACGCCGGCTTCCGCGACCTCGTCGAGATCGCGCGGCAGGATCGCCCGGAGCTGTACGCGCTCGAGCCGCGCAAGCCCGCGCCGCTCGTGCCGCGCGAACTGCGCTTCGAGATCGCCGAGCGCAGCGCGCCGGTCGACGGCGCCGCGAGCGCCGACGGCGGAGTGCGGATGCGCCGCGAACGTCGCTTCGGCCGCGCGGACGTCGCCGCGCTCGCGCGCGAGCTGCGCCGCGCGCGCCCGGACGCGATCGCGATCTGCCTGCTGCACGCGTGGGCCGATCCGCGGCCCGAGCAGGAGCTCGCGCGCGCGCTCGCGGCGCTCGGCGTGCCGATCACTTGCTCCGGCACGCTGCTGCCGCAGCACCGCGAGTACGAGCGCTTCAACACGGCGCTCGTGAACGCCGCGCTCGTGCCGGTCGTGCGCGACTACCTCGCGGAGCTCGCGCGCCGGCTGCGGCCGAGCCGGCTCGCGCTGCTGCAGTCGACCGGCGGCACGCTGCCGGTCGAGCGCGCCGCGCGCGAGCCGGCGCGCGTGCTGCTCTCCGGCCCCGCCGGCGGCATCGCCGCGGCGGCGCGCGCGGCGGTCGAGCTCGGCCTCGACGCGGTGCTGACGCTCGACATGGGCGGCACGAGCACGGACGTCGGTTTCCACGCGACGAGCGAACGCCGCGCGCGCGCGGCCGAGCCCGTCGCCAGCGGCACCGCGGACCCCGCGCGGATCGGCGGCCAGGTCGTCGCGCTGCCCGCGCTCGACCTGCACACGATCGGCTGCGGCGGCGGCTCGC
>SCVU01000564.1 GCA_004296785.1 Planctomycetota bacterium | reverse complement strand
GATCCGAAGAACGAGCGCAAGATCGTCAGTCCGAAGCAGGACGGCTACGTGCTCGATCCGACGCAGGTGTTCCTGTCGCAGACGAACACGCTGATGTACCCGTGGCCGATGAACCTCGGGAACGACCCGGAGTTCTACAAGTACTACACGTGGCGCGACACGACGATCCAGGCGCTCGGCGCGCCGAACGGCCAGGGCACGAACTACGGCGTGCTCGAAACGGTCGGCTTGATCCCCGGCGGAACCGCGGGCACCTACTCGCTCGCGAGCGTGACGCCGACGATCGGCCTGCCGCTGCTCGTCGAGCACAAGTGCTATCCGACGGAGGCGCTGAGCCTGACGCTGCTCGACACGTCGATCGCGATCAACTCGTCGTCGCTGCCGAACTTCCGCGTCTTCTCGACGGGCGGCCTCGACGCGTCGCAGAACCCGATCGTCAAGAACCCCGACACGGAGACGGTTCCCGACGGCGGCCTGTGCGGCAATCCGGTCGTCTGCACGCTCGGCTCGCCGACGCCCGGTGACGACAACCTCTTCTACCTCGGCCAGCTCGACGTCGTGTACCGCGTGACGCGCACGGTCACGATCTGGTTCGACACGTTCGATCCGGATCCGAACTACGCGCAGCCGGTGCTCGAGCCGCGCCCCGACGACCAGCCGCTCGGCACGAGCGTCGTGCTCGCGTACCGCGGCGCCGCCGAGTTCGCCGCGGGCAAGAAGATCGTCGACGCGCAGTTGCTCGACGCCTACGGCGACGAGAAGGCACCGACTCCGCCGAACTCGACGCTGCAGTACGCGAACCCGAACGAGAAGAACTCGTCGCTGAACCCCAAGGGTTTCTACCAGTGGTTCGACGCGATCGACCAGGTCGACGGCAAGCGGATGTTCCAGCTGCGCATCTCGTTCTTCAGCAACACGAAGACGAACGCGACGCCCGAGCTGTCCGCGGTCGGCGTCCCGTACCTGAAGTAACCGCCACCACCCGACCCAGCCCTCACCCCACGCCCCCCCCGCAGGGAAACCGAGTGGCCGACCGTTACCCGCAACACTAGATCACTGCGAGCCTCCGCGCCGGCCAGGTCCGAGCCCGCGCGCGGCACGCCACAGCCCGCCCTCCCCAAGTAGCTGCTCCCGCCATGTTCCACGCGCTTCGCTCGTTGCGACTTCAAGCCTTCCCCGAGCCTCGGACTCGCCGCCTCGGCGCGCCGCGCCGCGCGCTCGCGCTCGGCATGGCCGGCGCGCTCGCGGCGCTGCTCGGCCTGACCGCCTGCGGCGGCGGCGCCGGCGCCGGACAGGTCGGCACGCCGAGCTCGTTCGTGCCCGCGTCGGAGTTCGTGTATCCGCCGTCGATCCAGGGCAGTCCCGCGGGCTTCTACGTCGACGTGAACGAAGGCGGCGCGTCGAGCGATCTGCGCCTGGTCGAAGTCGCGTGGGGACGGCTCGTCGACGTCTACGACCGCAACTCGACCAACGGCACCGAGACGCTGCGCTTTCGCAACTTCGTCATCGGCGAAGAGATCCAGACCGACGGCGTCGACTACCGGCTCGACACGAACGCGGTGACCCAGGCGCAGAGCCTCGTGGTCCTGCACACGTTCGGCACGCAGGCCTTCGAGAGCGCGCTCGAGGTCGCGTACACGAACCTCGGCCCGGTGAATCCGCAGAGCGATCTGCCCGGGAGCTCGCCGCCGTTCTCGTACGTGCCGCGCAACGGCGCGATCGTGCTGCACTTCAGCGACCTGCTCGATCCGAGCTCGATCTCGAGCTCGACGATCCGGATGCTGACCGGCAATCCGCCGACGCAGCCGTACGAGCCCCGGCTGCTCGCCGACCCGAACTTCGGCAGCCTCGTGAACTCCGGCGGTCAGGCGCAGTTCCGCCCGACGCGCGTGATCGTCGACACGACGGTGTCGGAGCTCGAGGCCGCGGGCGCGACGCCGCCGCTGTCGATCAACGTGCTCGGCCTGCCGGCCGCCGTGACGACGTCGCTGCCCAGCGCGTCGATCCGCATCGCGTCGAAGCTCGACTTCGGCTCCGGTCAGTTCCAGCTGCTGACCAACACGACCGGTCACGGGCTCAATCCCGTCTCGAGCGTCCCGTTCGACATCGGCACGCCGACCCTCGACGTCGTGCGCGCGCTGCGCGCGGGCGGCCCCGAGGCGACGACGGGGGACACGAACAACGGCTTCCTGTTCGACTCGACGCCGCCGAAGGTGCTCGGGCTGTTCCAGGTCAGCGTCGGCGTCGTCATCGCCGACACGTTCGCCGGCCCCGGCAACTTCCTGGTCGACCTCCAGTTCGCGACCGCGAGCTGCGCGCAGGACCCGGCGATCGGCGACGTGATCGAGCTGCCGAACGCGCTCGGCGTCGTCACGCAGCTGTCGACGCCGCCGGCGCTCGGCGCGCTGAACGACGTGCACGTGCGACTGCTCACCGGCAGCGAGGCCGCGCTCGTGGCCGGCGGCCAGGGCGTCTACAAGACCGCGTACGAGGCGAGCGAGGACGTCGGCCAGGCGCCGTGCTTCATCGGCTTCTTCCCGGCGCCGACGCAGCCGCCGGTGACGAAGGTCGATCCCGCGGCGCAGGTCGTCGTGCGCTTCACCGAGCCGCTCGACCCGGCGTCGGTCAAGCCGTTCGAGACGTTCACGGTCAGCCGCATCGCGTCGGGCGCGAAGGGCAACGACATCGTCGTTGGCCAGATCCAACAGAGCTCGACGCTCGATGAGTTCGCGCTGCAGCCGCTGCTGCCGTTCCACCACGTGTCCGGCACGAGCGAGCAGTACTTCATGAACGTCGTCGCCGGCATCGGCGGCTTGACGGACCTCGCGGGCAACACGCTTGCGCAGAACTTCCCGCAGGTCGCGTTCGCGCTGAACAGCACGGCCGCCACCGGCAAGCGCGGGAACATCGCGCTGCGCTTCAATTCGCTCAGCGATCTCAAGGAAGGCACCGGCGGCACCGCCACGGACACGCAGCCCGAGCTGCGCGACAGCGGCATCGTGCGCGACATCCCGAACGGCGTCGTGAAGCCGCGCGCCGTGTCGCGCTTCTCCGGCACGCTGGACCGCACGCCGGGCACGATCGGCACGTTCGGCCTGCCGTTGCTCGTCGACGGCAGCCTGCCGACGGCGCCGGTGGTGACCGTCACGCCGTTCGCGGGCGGCTTCAAGGAGCCGCTGAACCACCTCGGTTCGCGCATGATGACGGTGCTGCGCTACTGCGACATGGGACTCGTGTCGCAGGACGAGTCGACGATCAACATCGACGTCGAAGGGCTGAGCTGGTCGCCGCTCGGCGGCAACGTGATCGGCGACTTCTTCCCGAGCTTCCAGATGGAGTTCGCGCACAGCACGCGGTTCCCCGACGAGTTCGTCGACCCGGCCGGTTGCAAGCAGCTCACGTGCCCGAACCTGTGCGTGAACTACCCGCTGTCGGGCCTGGTCAAGACCGCGTACGGCGACAACGTGCTCGCCGACCCGCTGAATCCGCTGACGGTCGTGCACGCGAAGGGACTCGGCTACCTGATCGACCCGAGCAAGAAGTTCCTCGCCGGGCCGAGCAGCACGGCGTTCCTGCCGTACCCGCTGAACGAAGGCGATCCGAGCACTTGGGTCTACTGGACGTGGCGCGACACGGCCGTGCTCGCGACCGGCGGCGCCGGCAGCGTCGGCGTCGAGCCCGGCATCGTCGCGTACGGACTCACCGGCCTGACCACGCAGGGCATGGGGGATCCGACCTACTGTGGCACGGCGGGCGTCGAAGGCGATCTCGAAGGCAAGATCGCCAACGCGACGCCGACGACCGGCGACATCCCGAGCATCTACCTGCCGCTGCTGACCGACTTCAAGTGCTTCCCGAGCGCGGGCGGCGTCTCGCTCAACGCGCTCGACTTGAATCACTCGTCGACGACGCTGTTCCCGTTCTTCATCCTCTATTCGGGCGGCGGCACCGACACCGTCGGCGCGCCCGTCCAGAAGTTCCCCGATCAGGAAGCGGTGCCGACCTACGGCTTCAACGAGAACCCGCTGTGGGGTCCGGAGGGAACGCCGACCGGTGGTGGGTGGGAAGCGTTCCGCCTGAACCAGCGCGCCGACTTCGTCGTCCGCGTCACGCGCGTTCCGACCGTGTGGTTCGACGCGACCGCCGCCGCGACGTTCGCGACGCCGATCGTGCTGCCCGACAACGCCGATCAGCCGACGGGCACGTCGATCGTGCTCGCGTTCCGCTCGGCCTCCGCGATCGTCGGCTCCGGCTCGAACCCGCCGAACGTCATCATGACGAACGCGAACACGCTGAACGCGTACGGCGACGAGCCGCCGCTCGGCGGCGTGTTCGGCAACCCGAACATCTACGTCGGCACCGAGAACTCGTCGGTCACGTTCCTCAGCGGCGACAAGTCGTGGAAGAACACGATCCAGCAGATCAACGGCAGCCGCTTCTTCCAGCTGCGCCTGACGTTCGTGAACAACCCGATGCTGCCGGGCGAGCCCGGCCTGAGCCCGGTCCTCGACGGGCTCGGCGTCGCGTGGACCCTGCCGTAGGTACGCGCGCGATCCGCTCCAACTGATCCGCATCCGTCCGACCCGTCCATCCACGCCGCGCCGACGCGCTCGACCTTCCCCCCAACGCCGATCCTCGGCCTCTCGCCCAAGCTCTCCAAGCAGTCCATGAAGACCTCGTCCTCGTTCCAGTCCTCCAAGCCGGCGCTCGCCGGAACGGGCGTGTTCGCACTCGGTGCCCTGCTGCTCGCAGCCAGCGGGCTCGCCTCCTGCAGCGGCGGCGGCGGCGGATCCTCCGGGCCCGCGGGCCAGGGCGGCTTCCAGATCACCGACATCACCGTCGCCGACGGCTCGATCTGGAAGATCAACCGGCCGATCTCGTTCACGTTCAACGTGCCGCTCGACTTCGGGACGGTGAACCTGAACACGATCAACATCACCGACTCGAGCGGCCTGCCGGTCACCGGCGAGTTCACGCTCGACGCGCCGACCGTCGTCACGTTCCAGCCGACGTGCCCGACGAAGCCCGACCTGTCGGACGCGGGCTTCCAGCCGGGCGGCGTCTCCTACACGATCCGCGTGCTCGGCGAGGACAGCGGCGCGAGCCTGACCGTGAAGTCGAACTCCGGCTCGAGCCTCGCGAACTCGCAGACGCTCAACTTCGTCACCCCGAACTCGCTGCAGCCGGCGCAGATCTTCGTCGACGGCGTGATCGGGCCGCCCACGCCGATCGTGCACACGACGACGTCGCCCGCCACCGATCCGGGCACCTATCTCGAGCTCGGCGGCGATCCCAACAATCGCGTCTACTTCGAGTTCAACTCGCTGACGCAGAGCTTCACGACGCCGGGCGACATCCCGCTCAACCTGTACTCGGATTCCGAGACGCAGGTCGCCGTGTACCTCGAGATCAACCAGCCGGTCAATCCGGCCGCCGACAACATCAGCTCGCAGCGCTTGCTGCTCGAGTCGTTCGACTCGACGACCGGCAACTGGCGCCGCGTCTCGACGGTCGTCGAGCTGCTCGCGAACTGCACGACGAGCGGCGCGACGGTGCGCCTGCTGCCGCTCGGCCTGCTGCCGCAGAGCGCGCTGCTGCGCGTCGTGATCACCTCGAGCTTCGAGGACATCGTCGGCGAACGGAATCTGCTCGACGTCAATCAGTTCGGCCAGTTCACGACCAAGATCGTGTCCTTCCCGACGCTGACCCCGAGCACCGACCTCGCGGACGAGGTGTTCGAGAGCTTCGATCTCGGCGCGGCCTCGCCGCAGTCGCTGCAGGACACGGGCGCCGCGTTCGCGGAGCCCGAGGCGAAGTGGGGCAACGGCAAGCTGAGCCCCGCGTTCGACTTCACCGGCAACGGCGGCACGGACGGCGCGTTCGACCTGCTGCTGACCGGCCCGAACGGAACGCAGTTCTCGTTCAACACCGGCTCGCAATCGTTCCAGGGCGGCACGTTCGCGGGCAGCGATCCCGAGCTCGGCGCGTTCACCGCCGGCAAGCAACAGTCGGTGATCGGCGGCATCTTGAACGTGCGCCACATGCGCATCGACGCGGGCGTCACGCTGCGCATCCTCGGCCCGAATCCGGCGGTGATCCAAGCCACCGGCAAGGTCATCGTCGAAGGGACGATCGAGGCGTCGGGCTTCGACTCGCAGGACGTCGCGACGCTCAACACCGGCAACCTGTTCGAAGACGG
>SCVU01000563.1 GCA_004296785.1 Planctomycetota bacterium | reverse complement strand
GCCTCGGACAGCCACAGCCGCCGCAGCGAGTAGCTCTCGTCTCCCGGCGGGACGCGCACTCGGTCGTGCGCGTCGACGACGTCGCGGTCGGCGCTGCCCGAGCCGTGCGCGATCCAAGTGCCCGAGCAGGCGCGCATGACCGGCTCGAGCGCGGTGACGAGACCGCTGGCCGGGTGCTGCACGTGGATCGAGCCGTCGGCGGCGCGCACGTGCAGGTACGGCTCGCGGTTGGCCACGAGCACGATGCGCTCGCCGCGCAGGTGCTTGGCGAGCGTCTGCCGCAGCCGCTCGGGCCCCCAATCGCCGCTTTGCGGCTCACCCTCGCTGGGCGCGCGGATCCGGTCGACGAGCTCGCGCACGTCGGCCAGCAGCGGGTGCATCTCGAACAGCGGTTCCTCGCCGCTGAGGATGCGGCGCAGCTCGCCGTAGAGACTGCGGTACGACAGCCGCGCGGCCGCGAAGGTCGCGGCGCACGCAACGAGAGCGTAGGCGGCGAGCACGAGCACGAGGTAGCGACGCAGCTCCGCCTGCTGGTCCCGCAGCGCGGCCGCGTCGATCGCGATGACGAGCGTGCCGTTCGCCGCGGCCCCTGTCGTGCCGCGGTACGCGTGCATGTCGACCCACTCGGCGACGCGGGCATCGACCAGCCGGCAGGTCCACCATGTGGCGAGTGCGAGGAGGAGCACGAGCACCCCCAGGAATCGAATCACCGTCTTCACCGGCTGCAGACTAGCCCGGTTCCGTTTGATCTCAAACCGTTCTGATCTATCTTCGCGCCGTGCGTTTGGAGCGAATCGGTCTCGTCGGGAACTGCCAGAGCGCCGCGCTGGTGGACGACGAGGGCGCCGTCGCGTGGCTGTGCTTCCCGCGCTTCGATTCCGAGCCGGTCTTCGCGCGCCTGCTCGACGACGCGGCGGGCGGCGAGTTCGCGATCGGGCCCGAGGACGGCGGGCCCGGCAGGCAGACCTACCTCGAGAACACGAACGTGCTCGCGACGGAGTTCGATCTCGGGGACTCGGCGTTCCGCGTACTGGACTTCCTGCCGCGCTTCGAGCTGCACGGCCGCGCTTTCCACCCGTCGCAACTCGTGCGGATCATCGAGCCGCTGCGCGGCACGCCGCGCGTCCGCGTGCGCTGCGCGCCGGTGCTCGGTTGGTCGCGCCGCGCGCCGGATCAGACGCACGGCTCGAATCACGTGCGCTACCTCGGCTATCCGAGCCAGCTGCGCCTGACGACCGACGTCCCGCTCGCGTACCTCGACGGCCTGCCGTTCACGCTGACGCGCCGCACCCATCTCGTGCTGACCTGGGGCGCGCCGGTCGAGGAGCCGCTGCAGCCGCTGTGCGATCAGTTCCTCGACGCGACCTGCCGCTACTGGCGCACGTGGGTCAAGGAGAGCCAGATCCCGGCGCTGTACCAGCGGCAGGTGATCCGCTCGGCGCTCGCGCTGAAGCTGCACTGCTACGAGGACACCGGCGCGATCGTCGCCGCGACGACGACGTCGATCCCGGAGGCGCCCGCCAGCGGGCGCACGTGGGACTACCGCTATTGCTGGCTGCGCGACGCGTTCTACTCGCTCGGCGCATTCCGCCTGCTCGGCCACTTCGAGGAGCGCGAGAAGTTCGTGCACTTCCTGCTCGACGTCGTCGGCGGCCGGCCCTCACTCGAGCTGCCGCCGCTGTACCGCGTCGACGGCCGCTCCGACCTCGACGAGCACACGCTCGATGCGTGGCGCGGCTACGAGGGCGAGCGGCCGGTGCGCATCGGCAACGGCGCCGCGCGCCACGTGCAGAACGACGTGTACGGCGAGATGGTGCTCGCGCTCGCGCCGATCTACGCCGACGAGCGCTTCAGCGCGGAGCGCTCGCCGAACGTGCTCGCGCTGCTCGAGCGGCTCGCGCGCCGCGGCATCGACCTCGCCGGCGCGCCCGACGCCGGCATCTGGGAAGTGCGCACCGAATGGCAGCCGCAGTCGTTCACGACGCTGATGTCGTGGGCCGGCGCCGATCGAATGGCGGGCATCGCGACGCGCCACGCGCCCGCGCTCGAGACGCACTTCCGCGCGGCGGCGGCGCGGCTGCACGCGGAGATCTGCGAGCGCGCGTGGAACCCGCGCCTGGGCAGCTTCGTCGGCACGTACGGGGGCGACGATCTCGACGCGTCGCTGCTGCAAGCGGTTCCGCTGCGCTTCCTGCCGCCCGCCGACGCGCGCATGTCGAGCACGATCGACGCGCTGCGCCGCGGGCTCGACCTCGACGGCTGGATGCGCCGCTACGCGAAGGACGACGGCTTCGGCATGCCGCAGGTCGCGTTCGTGCTGTGCAAGTTCTGGCTGATCGAGGCGCTCGCGCGCAGCGGTCGCGTCGAAGAAGCGCGCGGTCTGCTCGATCGCGTGTGCGGCGAGCTGCCGCCGCTCGGTCTGATCGCCGAGGACTACGCGCCGAGCTCGAAGCGCATGTGGGGCAACTTCCCGCAGGCGTACTCGCACGTCGGCCTGATCCACGCCGCGTTCGCGGCGTCGCCCGGCTGGTCCGAAGTGCTCTAGGCGCCGAAGGGGACGACCGAGAGCTCGACGTGCGGATTGCGCTCCGCGAAGTAGTCGAGCTGCCAATCCTCGGCGAGCAACAGCAGCTTGCCGCCGTCCGGATCGATCGCCTGCGCCGACCCGGTCGGCCAGACGGTCGCGGCGACGTCCTGGCCCGCCTTCACGCGCCACCAGCGCGCCAACCGCCACGGCTTGTTCTCCAGGCGCGACTCGGCGTTGTACTCGGTCTGCAGCCGGTACTGCAGCACCTCGAACTGCAGCGGACCGACCGCCGCGAGCAGCGGGATCTTCGCCAGCGAGTCGACGAGCTCGTACGACTGCACGACGCCTTCCTGCAGCAGTTGCCGCAGCCCGTCGCGGAACTGCTTGTACTTCGCGGTCTGCGGGTTGTGCAGCAGCGCGAAGCACTCCGGGCTGAAGCGCGGGATCTCCGCGAAGCGGATCGACGGATCGGTCGTCAGCGTGTCGCCGATCCCGTACTCGGCGCCGCCGACGATGCCGATCACGTCGCCCGCCACCGCGTCGTCGATCGTCTCGCGCTCGCGGCCGAACAGCTTGTGCGCGTTCGAGATGCGCACCTTCTTGCCGCTCTGCACGTGCGTGACGGCCGACTCGCGCTCGAAGCGACCGGAGACCACGCGCACGAACGCGATGCGGTCGCGGTGGTTCGGATCCATGTTCGCCTGGATCTTGAACACGAAGCCCGAGAACGCCGCGTCGGCCGGCTGCACGAGCCGCTCGGCGCCGCTCTTGTCGGTCGAGCGCCGCGGCGTCGGCGGCGACGAGTAGCGCAGGAAGTTGTCGAGCAGCAACTGCACGCCGAAGTTGTTGACGCCCGAGCCGAAGAACACCGGCGTCTGGCGGCCGGCGAGCACCGCGGCGGCGTCGAACTCGTGGCCGGCGCCCTCGATCATCGCGATCTCGCCGGTCACGCGTTCGTACACGCGCGCGTCGACCTGCTCGCGCACGCGCGGGTCGTCGAGGCCCGCGGTCTCTACCGGCGCCGCGTACTTGCCGCTCGGCACCTTCTCGAACAGGTGCAGCTCGCGCGTCTGGCGGTCGTACACGCCGCGGAACGCCGCGCCGTCGCCGAGCGGCCAGTTCATCGCGCACGCGCCGATCCCGAGCACGCGCTCGAGCTCGTCGAGCAGCTCGAGCGGGTCCTTCGCGGGCCGGTCGAGCTTGTTCATGAACGTGAAGATCGGGATGCCGCGGCGCGCGCACACCTCGAACAGCTTGCGCGTCTGGCTCTCGATGCCCTTGCCGGCGTCGATGACCATCACCGCCGCGTCGACCGCGGTCAGCACGCGGTACGTGTCCTCGCTGAAGTCCTTGTGGCCCGGCGTGTCGAGCAGGTTGACGCGATAGCCCGAGTAGTCGAACTGCAAGAGCGTCGAGCTGATCGAGATGCCGCGCTGGCGCTCGAGCTCCATCCAGTCGCTCGTCGTCGCGCGCTGGCCCTTGCGCGCGCGCACGGAGCCGGCCATCTGCACGGCGCCGCCATACAAGAGCAGCTTCTCGGTCAGCGTCGTCTTGCCGGCGTCCGGGTGCGAGATGATCGCGAACGTGCGCCGGCGCGCGATTTCCTGTTCCAGCGAGGCCATCGGGGCGCGGGAGGTTACGGGGAGTGCATCGATCGCGCCAGTTGCATCCGCCGGACGACGGCCCGCGAAGGCAGCAGCGAAGTCATCGCCCCGACCCTCCACGAAGCCAAGGAAGCCTCCATGCTGCTGTGTTCCACTCTCCTCACCTCCGTCGCGCTGTTCGCCTCCGCTCCGGCAGGCGGCGAAACCTGCGCGAGCAGCTCCAGCGCCGCGCTGCAGGCCCCCGCGCAGGACATCGTCGACACCGCCGTCGCCGCCGGCTCGTTCAAGACGCTGGCCGCGGCGCTGAAGGCGGCTGAACTCGTCGATGCGTTGAAAGGCAAGGGACCGTTCACGGTCTTCGCGCCGACCGACGAGGCGTTCGCGAAGCTGCCGAAGGGCACGCTGGAGCGCTTGCTCGATCCGAAGCACAAGGCCGAGCTGCAGGCGCTGCTCACCTACCACGTCGTGCCGGCCGCGGTCGCGGCGGCGGACGTCGTGAAGCTGAAGAGCGCCGCCACGCTGAACGGCCAGCGCGTCGACGTCGCGGTCAGCGACGCCGGCGTGTCGATCGACGGCGCGCGCGTCGTGAAGACCGACATCCGCTGCAGCAACGGCATCGTGCACGTGATCGACACCGTGCTGCTGCCGAACTCGAAGGACATCGTCGCCACGGCCGTCGGCAGCGGGAAGTTCAAGACGCTCGCGGCCGCGCTGGAAGCGGCCGGCCTGGTCGAAGCGCTGCAGGGCAAGGGCCCGTTCACGGTCTTCGCGCCGACGGATGCGGCGTTCGCGGCGCTGCCGGCCGGCACGCTCGAGAACCTGCTGAAGCC
>SCVU01000562.1 GCA_004296785.1 Planctomycetota bacterium | reverse complement strand
CGCCTCGCGTTCTTCGGCTGGTTCCAGGCGATCAACGTCGAGTACCAGATCGCGACGCTCGTTCCGGGCGTGCTCGGCTTCGTCGTGTGGATCGAGCCGCGCGCGCGCGACGCGCGTTCAGCGCTCGCGCGCTTCGGCGCGCCCTGCGCGTGGCTGCTCGCGGCGTGCATCGCGTTCGCGACGTGGCGCCACGAGATCGCACCGACGCGCGGCGACGGGCTGGCCGAGCGCGCGCGCATCGCGCTCGCGGCCGCGGGAGACGGCGGCCTCCTGTTCTCGCTCGACACGCCGACCTCGTCCGCGGTGCTGCGCGAGCAGCACGGACGTGCGGCGCGCACGAGCGCCGGTCCGCAGCTGTTCGTCGCCGAGGGCGGCGGCTCGACGCTGCGGCCCGAGCGCGAGGCGCGCTTCCGAGCGCGCGTCGAAGCGGCGCGGCACAGCGGGCGCGCATTCGCCGTCGCGTACGACGCGGCGATCGCCGACAGCTGGCGCCTCGCGGTCGGCGCGATGCGCGCGGAGCCGCAGCACGTCGAGCAGGTGCTGCGGCCGTTCGCGCCGACGCCGCTCGCGCGCGTCGGCGACGCGGTCGTCGTGTGGCTCGTGCCGGCGCGCTGAGGCGCGGCGCGGGCGCGGCGCGCGCGAACTTCAGCGCGGCGGCGCGCGCTGGAACGCGTAGAACAGCGCGAGCGCGCTGAACCCATCGGCGATCTCGCCGTCGCGCAGCATGCGCTCGACCTCCGCGCGCGGTCGCGCGTGCACCTCGATCTGCTCGGAGTCCTCGTGCGCGGTGCCGCCGGGCAGCAGCTCGCAGTCGTGCGCGACGAACGCGTGCGCGTAGTGCGGGCTGATGCCGTTGATCGGGTAGAAGCCCGGCAGTCGTTCGAGGCGCTGCGTCGAGTGGCCGACCTCCTCGCCGAGCTCGCGGTGCGCGGCGAGCTCCGGCGCTTCGCCGACGTGGATCCGACCCGCCGGCACTTCCCAGTGCGTGCGGCCGTGCACGTAGCGGTACTGCCACACGAGCAGCACGTCGCCGTTGGGAAGCAGCGGCACGACGACGATCGCGTCGTCGACCTCGAACACGTGGTAGTCCTGCTCGCGGCCGCCGGGCAGGCGGATCATGTCGCGGCGCAGGCCGCACCAGCGCGAGTGGTACAGCTGCGTCGACGAGAGGCGCTCGAACGGCGCGTAGGGGCGGGGTGCGGAGGACATCGGACGGTCGGCGCCTAGCCTAGCTCGCGCGGAACACGCTGCGCGCTGCAGGCGCTTCGCCGCGCAGCACGCGCGCGACGTTCTCCGCGGTGGAAACGCACAGCGCGCGGTACGTCGCCGCGGTCAGCGACGCGACGTGCGGCGTCAGCACGACGCGCGCGTCGGCGAGCAGCGGATCGGCGGGATCGGGCGGCTCGACGTCGAGCACGTCGGCCGCGAAACCGCCCAGGCGGCCCGACGCGAGCGCTGCGCGCAGCGCCGCCGCGTCGATCAGCGCGCCGCGCGCGGTGTTGACGAGCAGTGCGCCCGGTCGCATGCACGCGAGCTCGGCCGCGCCGAGCAGGTGGCGCGTCGCGCTGGTCAGCGGCACGTGCAGCGTGACCGCGTCGCAGGCGGCCAGCAGTTCGCGCAGCGGCAGTCGATCGGGCTGACCGGCGTCGCGCCCGTCCGGATGCGCGGCGACGAGCACGCGCATGCCGAACGCGCGCGCGAGCTCGCCGACGCGCCGGCCGATGCTGCCGTGGCCGACGAGCCCGAGCGTGCGGCCGCCGAGCTCGTCGCCGCGATAGCCCGCGCGCTCCTCCCAGCGGCCGGCCGCGACCGCGCGCGCCGAGCGCGTGATGCCGCGCGACAGATCGAGCAGCAGCGCGAGCGTGTGCTCGGCCACCGTGTTCGTGTTCGCGCCCGGCGCGTAGATCACCGCGACGCCGCGCCGCGCCGCCGCGGCGGTGTCGAGGTTATCGAGGCCCGCGCCGGCGCGCGCGATCACCGCGAGCGCCGGGCAGCGCGCGAGCAGCGCCGCGTCGATGCGGCCGCGGCCGCGCGTCAGGATCGCGCGCACGTGCGCGAGCTCGGCCGGCGGCGCGTTCGGATCCGCGGCGCGCTGCACGGGGCCGACTGAGGCGAGCAGCGCCTCGGCGTCCGCGTGCAGGCTCTCGAGCAGCAGGATCATCGCCGGCTCAGCGCGTCTCGTGGCGACCGACGCTCGCGCCCGGCGCCATCCGGTACACGCCGCGCTCGGGCTCGACGAGCTCGTCCGCGAACAGCGCCGGATCGATCGCGGCGCCGGCCGCGCTCGCGACCTCGATCAGGTTGCCGTGCGGATCGCGCACGAACATCTGCATCTTGCCGCTCGGCAGCGCGCGCACGCGGCCCCACGGCGCGACGTCGATCGCGCCCGCGGCCTTCGCGCGCTGGAACACCGCCATGAAGTCGGGCACCTCGATGCAGAAGTGCGCGCGGAACGGCCGCGCGTCGGCGATCACGTTCATGTGGATCTGCTGCTGCCCGTTGATGCGGAAGAACTGCGACTGGAAGCCCTGGTCGGGCGTCGGGTCGAGCGCGAGCAGCAGCACGTCGCGGTAGAACGCGACGGCGACCGCGAGATCGTCGACGTTGACGTTGACGTGCTGGAGGTGGGCGTCGGCGGACATCGCGGCGACTAGTCCTGCGCGTGGCGCGCGACGAACTCGGGGTCGGGCTCGACGCCCCAGCCGGGGCCGGCGGGCGGGAGCAGCGCGCCGTCGTGCAGCGCGAGGTCGATCGCGGCGAGCTCGCGCAACAGCGGCGCGCCGCCCAGCGGCACCTCGACGTACGTGCCGGCGGGGCTCGCGAGCGCGAGCGTGCGCGCGGCCTGGAACGAAATCGCCGAGCCCCAGCAGTGCGGCGCGAGCTCGAGGCGGCTCGCCCACGCGAGCGCGGCGATGCGCAGGCCTTCGCTGAAGCCGCCGGCGATCGCGAGATCGGGCTGCAGCACGTCGAGCGCGCGCTGCTCGACGAGCTCGGCGAAGTCGAAGCACGAGGTCTCGCTCTCGCCGGCCGCGATCGGCAGCGACGCCGAGCGCCGCACTTCGGCCAGGCCCGCGCGATCGTCGGAGCACACCGGCTCCTCGACGAAGCGCAGCTCGAGCTCCGCGGCCGCCGCGCAGAAGCGCCGCGCCTCGGCGACGTTCAGCGTCCCGTGCGCGTCGACCATCAGCGCGATGCCGGGCCCGAGCGCCGCGCGCGCCGCGCGCACGCGCGCGAGGCTCGCGCGCGTGCCGCCGTCCATCGCGCCGATGCGCATCTTGACCGCGCGGAAGCCCTGCTCGACGTAGCGGCCGAGCTCGGCGCCGATCTCGGCCTCGCCGCGCCAGCCGCCGCTCGCGTAGGCCGGGATCGACGGCCGGCACGCGCCGCCGACGAGCTCGAGCACCGAGCGGCCGTGCGCCTTGCCGAGCAGGTCCCACAGCGCGAGGTCGACGCCGGCGATCGCCGCCTGGTGCACGCCGCGCCGGCCGAGGATCGGCATCGCGCGGCCGGAGCGCAGCGCGAGCGCGGCGCGCGAGCCGTTCAGCATGCGCTGACCGAGGGCGCCGATGTGCGCCGCGTCCTGTCCGACGAGCAGCGGCGCGAGCTCGTGGCGCACGATCGCGACCAGCGCCGCGCCGTTGCCGCTGCTGCCGACGGCGGGCTTCGCCTCGCCGTAGCCGACGAGCCCGTCCGCCGTGCGCACGGTGACGAGCACGCCGTCGAAGAACGCGATCTGGCCGAAGTCCGAGCGGTGCTGCTTGTCCGCCGGCAGCGGCACGTGCAGCCACGTCGCTTCGACGCTCTGAATCTTCAACGGGGGATCTTCAACGGCCCAGCTTCAACGGATCAGCGGCAGCAGTGTCTTCGACGCCGTCTCGTACAGCATCGTGTAGAACTCCTCCGACAGCAGGCTCGAGCCGTGGTCCTGGATGAACTTCAGCTGCTCGGGCGAGATGTCGACCGGGTTCTTCTCGACCTGGTTCGGCCACGGCGTGACCGGCGTGCGGTCGACCGGCGCGACGGCCTCCATCGTCAGCGCGCCCTTGTAGCCGCAGGCCTTGAGCGTCGCGACGAACTTGGTCCAGTCGATCGCGCCCATGCCCGGCGCGAGCCGGTTGTTCTCGGCGACGTGCACGTCGGTCAGCCGCGGCGCCGCGGTGCGGATCGCGGCGTGCATGTCGCGCTCCTCGATGTTCATGTGGAACACGTCGAGGCACACGCCGCAGTTCGGGCCGACGGCCGTCGCGAGCGCCATCGCCTGATCTGCGCGGTTCAGGAAGTACGTCTCGAAGCGGTTGAGCGGCTCGAGCGCGATGCGCACGCCGGCCTTCTCGCTGCGCGCGTAGATCTCCTGCAGGCCGGCGACGACCCACGCCCACTCCTCGTCGGGGTTGCCGTCGGGCACGACCTTGCCGACGGTCGCGGGCACGATCGTGATCTCGCTGCCGCCGAGCTGCTCGACCATGTCGACGACCGAGCTCATGTAGGCGACCGTCGCCGCGCGCTGGCGCGGATCCTTCGCCGCGAGGTTGCGCTCGCCGAGCGTCAGCGTGACCGCGCCCCAGCAGCGGATGCCGTGCTTCTGCAGCAGCGGCTTGCACTCCTTCGGCGGGTACTGCTTCGGCTCGCCGCTGATCTCGATGCTCTCGAAACCCAGGCGCTTGATGCGCTTGAGCGTGATCTCGAGCGGTTCGGCGCGCATCCAGTTGTGCGTGGAGAGGTGCATGGCGGGGGGGACTCGAACGGAGGTGGGATTACTCGCCGCGCGGCCACAGCTCGCGCCATTCGACGCGCGGCCGCTGCGGCGCGCCGCCGAGCGTGCGCGCGACGCTGCCCGACACGCGCACCTGCTCGAGCGCGGTCTCCGACAGCGCCTTGCCGCAGGCCTCGACGATCGACTGCGCGTCGATGTGCTGGTACGCGAAGACCTGATCGGGGCGGCCGCACTTGGAGAACTTGCGCACCGCGAGCGTCGTCTGCTTGACGCCGACGATCGAGCCGATGTTGTCGAGCAGGCCCGCTTCGCCGTCGCACACCGCGACGATCGGCACGCGCCGGCCCGCGAGTCCGACCAGATCGATCGCGGACTCGACGTCGATCGAGCGCTTCGGACCGCTGCCGCTCGGCGACAGGCACAGGTCTCCGTCGACGGCCAGCCCTTCGGTCAGGTGCCGGTACTGGTCGTGCTCGCCGAGGATGCCGAGCAAGAGCTCCGGCGACGCGACCGCGATCACGTTGGCGAAGATGCCGAGCTCGAGCAGCAGCTTCGACGCCTCGAGCGCTTCCAGCGCGAGCGCGCCCATCGCGAACACGTGCACGACGTTGTCGCCGGGCTCGTAGCCGGCGTAGCCGCGCCAGTCGACGAGGTAGTAGCCGCCCGCCAGGCAGTCGCGGCGCAGCTTCGCGTACAGCTCGGCGTCGGGCAGCGGTTCCAGCGTCGACTCGTCGACCACCGCGCCGTGCGCGGCCGCGTCCCAGTCGGCGCCGGCGCCGGCGGGCTTGAGCTTCGCCTCGCTCGGCAGCGCGCGCTTCGACGCCGCGTGCCGGCGCACGTGCTCGAGCAGCAGTCCCTGCCGCAGCGATTTGGTGACCGCGCGGATCAGCACGCCGCGGCGGCCCTCGTTCTCGTCGAGCATGTGCCGGCGGATCGCGTCGGACAGGATCCAGTCCATCTCGATCGCGAAGACCGGCTCCCACGTGATCAGGTTCGGGATCTGCAGATCGCTCTTCCACGAGTGCTGCGCGCCCTCCGACGAGAGCGTCACGCCCGACGGCGTGCCGATGATCACGAATTCGGCGCCCCAGTAGAGGTTGTAGTAGAGCTGGTCGAGCGCGCGCTTGATGAAGAAGTCGTAGACGGTCATCACCGGGAAGAACGGCTGCCCGGTGTAGTGGGCCATCTTCCCGAACGAGCCGACCGCGCTCATGCAGTTCGCCTCGGCGATCTCGAAGCGGATGTGGCGCGTCCACGCGGCGTTCGTCGTGTGCAGCTCGGGGTGGCGCGCGTCGAACTCCTCGACGTTGCCCTCGACGTTCGGGCCGTACACGCGCGAGTCCATCGCCGGCGCGATGTTCGTGCTCGTGCCGACGTCGGGCGAGAGCGTGAGCACGTACTCGGCGGCCGCGCGCCAGCGCTTCTCGTCCTCCGACAGCGGCTTCTCCTGCTTGTCGCCCAGCGCGGGGCCGCCGGCGCCGAACGTGCTGATGCGCACGAGCTTCGCCGCGAGCTGGCCCCACATCCACTGCGTGTGCGCCTGCGGGTACAGCGACAGGTCGATGTCGAGCGTCTCCGGCAGTCCGCCGACCGAGTCGACGCGCTCGCGCGCGCGCGCGCGATTGACCGCGCGCAGCTCGAGGTGCTCGGCGATGCCGGCGCGGAAGCGCGCGCCGCGCTGCGCGAGGTACGAACCCTCGGCCGAGTCGTGCGAGAAGTGCGCGAACGGGTCCTCCCACGACAGGCCGCGCGCCTCGAGGATCTCGCGCACCTCGGCCTCGGTCGGCAGCGTCGAGTGGTTGGCCGGGTCGGCGAAGCACTTCAAGCTCCAGCCCTTGATCGTGTGTACGACGAGCAGGTACGGCGTGTCGGGGTGCTGCTTCGACTCGCGCAGCGCGTCGCACAACAGGCCCATGTCGTGGCCGCCGAGATCGGTCAGCGCGCGCAAGAGCTCGGCGTCGTCGAGCGTGTCGAGCACCTTGCGCACCTTGGCGTGGAACTTCAGGCAGTGCTTGCGCGCGTGGTTCGCGTCGCGCTTGAACAGCATCAGCTGCAGCGCGTAGTCGGACAGCTCGCTCTCCAGCAGCACGCGCAGCTCGTCGCCGCCGGGGCGCTGGAACAGCTCCTCGCGGAAGCGGCCGTGCCGCACCTGGATCACCTTCCAGCCGTTGGCCTCGCCGGTGAGCTGGATCCGATCGCAGTCGCGGCTGCGCAGCGCGCGCTCGTTCGGGATGCGCGTGCCGTCGAGGTTCTGGCGGTTGTAGTCGACGATCCACGTGACGTTGCCGAGCTGGCGCTCCGCGACGTCGGGGATCGCCTCGAACAGCGAGCCCTCGCGGAACTCGCTGTCGCCGATCAGCGACCAGTAGTGCGCCTTCGGCGGCACGTGGTACTTGTGGTCGCGCGCGTAGCGGTGCGCGAGCGCGAGGTACACCGACACGACCGGCGGGATGCCGACCGAGCCGGACGGCAGCATGTGGAACGAATCCGGATCGCTGCGCGCGTGGTAGCTCTGGAAGACCGGCTCCGAGAGCGGCTCGGGGAACTTGCGCAGCGTCGCCATCAGCCGCTTCGCCTCCTCGTCGCCGAGCCACTCGAGGTTCGCGGGCGTGCTCGGGATGCCGGGCACGTCGGGCCGGCGGAACAGGCGCAGCAGATGGTGGTAGGCGTGGTCGACCGGCGACGCGTGCGGCTTGCAGCACACGTAGTCCTGCACGTCGCGCACGGCGAGGTGCAGCGCGCCGAGGATGTGCAGCGAGCTCGCGCACGCGGCCGGGTGCCCGCCGACCTTCGGGTCGCCCGCGCGCTTGTCCTTGCGGTTGTTGGCGAGCCAGATCTGCGTGACCATCTGCGCGAACGCGCGCTCGGCGATCGAATGCAGCAGGGCGGTGTCGGTGCGCGGTGCGGTGGTCGTGCTCATGCGAGGGGCGTGGGCCAGCCGGGAATTGTAGCGGACGGGTCCCACAGACGCGCGTGGGCGCGCACCATCGCGTCGAACGAGTGCTCGCGCGCGACGCGCGCGCGATTGGCGGCGCCGAGTCGCGCGCACAGCGCGGCGTCGGCGCACAGCCGCGCCAGCGCTTCGCCGAGCGCGCGCTCGCCCGCTGCGCCGGCCTGCGCGGGCACGACGAACGCGTGCTGCTCGGCGGGCAGCATCGCGCGCACGTCGCCGACGTCGGTCGACGCGCACGCGACGCCGGTCGCCATCGCTTCGAGCAGCGAGAGCGGCATCTGCTCGGTGTCGGAGGAGAGCGCGAACGCGTCGAACGCGCGGTACCACGGCGGCAGCTCGAGCTGGTGGCCGGCGAACGCGACGCGGTCGCACAGGTCCGCGGCGCGCGCGCGCGCCTCGAGCGCCGCGCGCTCGGGCCCGTCGCCGAGCACGAGCAGCCGCGCGTCGCGCGGCAAATGCGCGAACGCGCCGAGCAGCCGCAACAGGTTCTTCTCGCCGCGCAGGTGCGCGACCGTGCCGACGACGAAGTGCTCGGCGCTCCAGCCGAAGCGCGCGCGCAGCTCGAGGTTGCGGTCGGGCGGTCCGAAGCGCTCGCAGCGGATCCCGTTGGCGACGTAGTGCACGCGCTCGCGCGCGAGGCGCCACGTCGCGAGCGCGATGCGCTCGAGCGTGCGCGAAGGCACGACGAGCTCGGCGCGCCGCAGCACGAGGCGCCGCGTCCACACGCGCCGCGCCTTCTGCGCGCGCACCTCGTCGGGCCGGAAGCCGTCCTCGTGGTGCAGCACCGGCAACCCGAGCGAGCGCGCGGCGAGCGCCATCTCGATCGCGCCCCAGTTGTAGGTCAGCACGCGCGCCGGTCGCTCGCGGCGCAGCAGCGCGCGGTATGCGCGCAGCGAAGCGAGCGTGCCCGCGCGCGGCGGCGCTTCGACGATGCGCAGCGCGGCGCCGGGCTCGAGCAGCTCGCGCGCGCTCGTGACCCCGTCGAGCGCGACGACGGCGTGCACGTGGCGCGCGCCGAGCGCGGCGATGAGCTGCAGCGCGCGCACCTGCGCGCCGCCGGCCGCGAACGTCGGGAAGCAGTGGAGCAGGCGCGGCGCGGTGGGGGGGCCGCTCAGCGTGGGCATGTCGCTGTGCTCGTCACCGTGCTGGGCTCGTCACCTTGCTGGTCACTGGGGGGCATCGTGCCAGCCGCGCGCCTGAGAGTCGACGGAACGCGACGGCCGTGAGAATTACTTTCTTCTCACGCAGCGCGCGTGCGGCTTTCCGCGGCGTGGAATCAAGCCCCGGGGCCCGGCGCGACGAAGACCGGAGCCTCCTCCTTCCTTGGGTCCGATGCCGCTCCTTCGGGACGACATCGGACCCTTTTGTTTTCGGCCCCGCGGGCATGGCCTACATGCACGCTCGCCCCGCTAGGTGTACTCTTTTCGGCAGCGGTGCGTCGCGATGGTCGCGACCCGCGGCCGCTGCCCCAGGAAGGAAACCCATGATCAGTGCGATCGCGCTTCTCCTCGTGCTGTCCGCTCCGGCGGAAGCGAACCACTCCCTGCAGGATCGCGGACAAGGCGGCGGACAACAGCCGCGGCCGGCCGCCGCACCGGTGAGCCCGCGACCCGCGAATCCGGCGCCCGCGCCCGCGGCGACGCCCGAGCGCGCGCGACAACAACCGACGCCGGCACCGGAGGCTCAGCGCCCCGCGACGCCGGAATCGCAGCGCCCCGCGCCCGAAGCTCAGCGCCCGACACCTGCGCCCGACGCGCAGCGTCCGACTCCTGCGCCCGAGGCGCAGCGGCCGGCTCCGGAAGCTCAGCGTCCGACGCCGGCCCCCGATGCACAGCGCCCGACTCCCGCGCCGGAAGCGCAGCGCCCGGTGCCGGCCGATGCGACGCCCGAGCGCGTGCGCGGCGGACAACCTGACGCGCCGCGCGGCGACGCGCAGCGCGGTGAAGCGAACCGCGGCGATCAGGCGCAGCGCCCGGTCCCGGCGGATGCGACGGCCGAGCGCCTGCGCGGCCGCGGCAAGGAAGACACCGAGCACCGCGACAAGCTCGCGCGACTGCGCCGGCTGCGCGAGCTCGCGGTGGCCAAGGGGCAGAACGAGCGCGTCGCGGCGATCGACGAGCTGATGCGCAAGGAGCAAGACAAGCACGCGCGCCGTCGCGCGCAGAACGCCGAGAAGGACGGTCGCGGCGACGAGAAGACGCGCGACCAGGACCGCGGCGATCCGGGGCGCGGCGCGGGCCGCGGCTCCGACAAGAAGAACGGCTAGTCCCCCAACCGACAACGACAGGAGTCAACCCAACATGCACATCCGCACACTCCACACCGCGGGATTCCTCGCCGCGCTCGCACTCGGCGGGCTGACCGCCGGTTGCGGCGCACACCACGACGCGCCGCACGCAGCGGGCGGCTCGGGCTCGAGCGGCGCCGTCGAGGCGGCCGCGCCGAGCGAGCCCGCGACTCCGAGCGACGGCGAGCTCGACGCAGCGGCGAAGAAGGCGATCAACGACGCGAACGCCGACGCGGAGTTCGAGAAGCTGAAGCAGGAGATCGAAGCCGGCGGCGGCGGCTAGGCGCGCGAGCGACGCTCGCGAATGCAAGCGAGCCGGGCGGCGTTCCTGATCGGAACGCCGCCCGGCTCGCTTGACTGCCGACCTCCGCGCGGGAGGTCGGCGGCTCGCGCGACGACTACTGGTAGATCGTCGTCGACTCGGTTTCCTGCACCGGCTCGCCCTTGAGCTGGTCGCAGGTCATCGTGACCTTGATGCGCGCGTCGGCGGGCGTGACGCCCTTGACCACGATCTTGAATTGCACGCGACCGCCGACCGCGAGCACGCCCACCGGCGCGAACGTGATCGACGCGCCGTCGGCCGTGCCCGTCGTCGAGCCCGCCGAGGAGACGTACGCTTCGGACGGCGGCAGCGTCGCCGCGACCTTGACGTTCGTCGCCGGAGCCGAGCCCTGGTTCGTGACGTCGATCGTGTACGTCGTCGTGTTGCCGACTTCGACCGGGTCCGGGCTGTCGACCACTTCGAGCAGCACCGCGGGGATGCCCTTCCACTCGGTCTGCGCGGGGCAGGTCACCGCTTCGGCGCACAGCGCGCGCACCGACGTCGTCGTGTTGAACTTGCCGGCCGTGTTCGAGTTGTAGGCCAGCGAGAGCTTCTTCGAAGCACCCGCGGCGAGCGTGCCGAGATCCCAGCGCACGACGCCGCCGCTCGACTTGCCGTTGTCCGAGATCTCGCTGACCTGCAGGCCGGCGGGAATCGTCGTCTCGATCACGGTGCTCTGCGACTGCACGTCGCTCGAGTTGTTCACCGTGAACTCGTAGGTCGCCTTGCGGCCGATGTAGCGCTCGGCGGGCGCGTTGCAGCCGACCTTCAGGATCGGTTGGCGCACGGTCGTCGTGACCGTGTTCGAGTCCGCCGACAGGTTGTTCGCGCCCGTGGCCTTCCCCGCGTTCGCGTACGAGCCCGTCTTCGACGCCTTCGCGAACACGGTGACCTTCTTCGACTCGCCGGGCTTCAGCATGCCGGCTTCGAGCGCGACTTGGCTGTTGCCGGACTTGGAGACGAGGCCCTGCGGCAGCGTCGCCATGACCTTGACGTCGTTCGTGTTGCCGTCGCCCGGGTTCGTGACCGTGAACTCGACCGGGAACTCGTCGCAGATCAGCACTTCCGACGGCGCCACGGCGGCGACCTTCAGCGCGGGCTGAATCACGAGCGTGCTCGCGCACAGCATCTGGTTGTAGGTCACCGACGCGCAGCAGGAGATTGCGTCCTTCGCGTTCGGCGCACCGGTGATCTTGATCGTCTCGGAGCCGCGCGGCGGGATGTTCTTGAACGCGTAGTTCGCGACCATGCCGACCATGTTCGGTTGCGGCGCTTGGCTGGCGACCTTGAAGTTCGGCGACATCTGCTCGGAGACGACGACGTTCTCGAGCGTCATGCCGGTCAGGTTCTTGACGCGGATCTCGTACGTGAAGTTCTGGCCGAGCACGACCGATTGCGGCACGAGCTTCTCGAGCAGCACCGCGCTCGTGGCGGCGTCACCGGTCGGGAACGCCATCGAAACGGCGCCGGACATGTTCGACGTGTTGGTCTGCTTCGGAGCCTCTTGCTTCGGCTGCGGGTTCGCAACGACAGGTGCGGGCGTTTCCTCCTTCGGCGCCGTTTGGCAACCGGTCAGGGCGGGCAGCAGCAGCGCCGCGACGGCAAGTGCGCATGCGGAATTGGTGGAGGTCGAACGGAATGGGGAGAAACGCATGGTTTGAATACCGGAGGGGACAGGTCGACGGCGGCGCGCAGCTCCGCGCGGGATCTCGAGCGCCATGTCGACGGAGTTGGGCATCGGGATCGGGGCGTCTCTCGCTCGCGACAATCGACTCGCACAGCAGCGAGCAGTCGGCGGCCCCGCGGCGAGTCTAACCGATGCTCGCTGCGGCGGATAGTGCGGGAACCTCGACACGCGGGCAGCAGCGCGAGCCGCAGCGCACGCCCTTGGAGCGGACCCTCGCGCGAAGTAGAGTCGGCGTTTTGGTAGCCACCCCTCACGGAACGCGTTTGCCATGCCCCGCGAGCTGCCCGAAGCACTGACCTTCGACGACGTCCTGCTCGTCCCGCGCTACTCCGACCTCCTGCCGCGCCAGGCCGAGGTCGGCACGCGCTTCAGCCGCAGCGTCACGCTGAACATCCCGCTGTGTTCCGCCGCGATGGACACGGTCACCGGCTGGAACCTCGCCGTCGCGCTCGCGCGCGAAGGCGGCATCGGCGTGATCCACCGCAACTTCTCGATCGAGAACCAGATTCGCGAAGTCGACAAGGTCAAGCGCTCGGCCAACGGCGTGATCCTCGATCCGGTCACGCTGCCGCCGACTGCGAGCATGAAGGAGGCGCGCGAGATCATGGCGCGCCACAACATCTCGGGCCTGCCGATCGTCGAAGGCGGCCGCGTCGCCGGGATCCTCACGCGCCGCGACTGCCGCTTCCAGACCAGCGCCGACACGCCGGTCGGACAGGTGATGACGAGCAAGAACCTCGTCTCCGCGCCGCCGGGCACCTCGCTCGA
>SCVU01000561.1 GCA_004296785.1 Planctomycetota bacterium | reverse complement strand
GCTCTTCCGATCTGCTCAGCGCGGCGAAGTCCGAGCCGTACGCGAATGCCGCCGACCTCCTCGAGAACCTGAAGGTGATGACCGAGTCGATGGCAGCGCTCGATCGCGCGATCGCAGACGGCGTGGCCGCCGACAAGGTCGGAGCCAACCCGGCGAGCGCGCCCGCCGGCGGTGCGCCGAACCCCGCGAACGGCGGTGAGGCGCTGCTCGCGCGAATTGCGCTCCGCGCGGCGCTCGACGTCGCGTGCACGGACCTGGCGCGCCGATTCTCCGAACTCGACGCGTTCGCGCCGGCCATGAAGCACTTCTCCGACGCCGTCGTTCCGGCGAGCAAGTAGCCGATGCCGCCCACCAACTTCCAGACTCCGAACCCGAACGACGCGACGACTCGCCGCGACCGCAACATGCGGCTCTCGGCTCACCTCACGAGCAACTCCGACGACATCACCGATGTCTTCCTGGAGACGCTGCCGAGCGGAAAGACGCGGTGGAAGATCGTGCACCGCGACGGCACGGTGACGATCGTCTCCTGAGCGCACGGAGCACCGCATGGTCAAGAAGAGTCGCTGCTGGAAGTGTGCCAAGGACCTTTCGGACGACCGCAGGGTCGCATGCAACGCGTCGGACATCGTGCCGATGATCAAGCTAGCCGACGATTTCGCGCCGTTCGCCGAGGTCGTGACCGGCGGCATCCCGGTGAAGCGGCGCGCGAACGCGGACGGGGTCGACCAGGTGATCTTCCAGTGCCGCTACTGCGGCGCGCACAACCAGTTCAGCTGCGACGTCTGAACGCCGCGCAAGGCCGCCGAGATCCGCGATGAATGACGAGCAGGGTCTGCCGGTTTCAGATCAGGGTCTGGCCGAGTGGCGCGCGCTGCGCGAGCGTTTCGCCCCCGATCAGGGCGCGAAGCGCATCGAGGACTTCGCGAAATGGCTGTTCGGCGGCACCGCGGCTCTCACTTCGATCGCGCTCGCGTACAACACGGCGGCCGGCACATCGGCTCGGCCGCTCGGGCACGGTTGGGTGGCGGCGGCGGTGCTCGCGCAGACCGCCTCGATGCTCTGCTCGGCGCTGACGCTCGCGCCAATCTGGCTGCCGGTGAACCGCAACAGCTTGGATCAGATGCAGGCGGCCGTCGCGCAGCAGTACCGGAGCAAGCGCGGCACGCTGACCGCGGCGACGATCTTCTTCGCGCTGTCGCTCGCGATCATCGGCGTCGCGCCGCTCTTCAGCGCTGAGCCCGCCGCGCCGCGGAGCGTGCCGGTGATCGCGAGCGAATACGGGCTCAGCGGCACGCGCCGGCTCGGCGCGGAGGCCGAGGGCACGGGGCTCGAGCCCGGCTCCGAGCTCGCGGTGCGCATCAGCCGGCGGGACGGCGCGGACTTCTTGCGCATCGCCGAGGCCGTCGCGAGTGCGCGGCGAGACGGCGGTGCGGCGGCGAGCATCGCACCGTTCGAACTCGACAATGCGCAGGGCGAGTACCGCGTCGACGTGCTGCACAAGACCGGCGGCGTCGAATTCGAGTGCGCATCGCACCGCGTGACGCTCGCGGAGCAGAAGTCGACGGCGCATCCTCCGGCGCCGACATCGGCGCCGAATCCGAGCGCGGACGGTTAGCGAACGTCGAGCGGCGCGAACGCCTCGCCGTATCGCGATCCCGCCGGCAGGTACAAGCTGCGCTGCGCCTGCATCCCCAGCGCCTTGTGCACGTGATCGGTGTACTCGAGCTGGCTCTTGTGCTCCTCGAGCGCGCGCACCTTCGCGTCGCGCCAGCGCGTGATGTCGACGATCCGCGTCGGCACGAGCGGCGTCCACACCTCGTAGCCCCACGCCGCGCTCGCATGCCCCGCCGCGCCCGCACTCGGCTGCCGCGCGAGCTCGAGCCCGAGCCGCACGACCTTCGCGAGCACGTGGTGGTCGAGATGATGCTCGCCGATCCACGGCGCGTAGACCGTCCGCGGCTTCCACGCGCGCACGAGCTCGGCGACGCGCTCGGCGCCTGCGCGCATGAGCTCCGGCGGCGGCTCGTGTCCCTCGGGATAGCCCCAGAACTCGTAGTCGGACAGGCCGAGGTGCACGCCGCCGGCGCGCGCTTCCTTCTGCCGCAGCGCGCGCAGCT
>SCVU01000071.1 GCA_004296785.1 Planctomycetota bacterium | reverse complement strand
TCAGCACGAGCGAGGTGTGCACGCCCTTGCACGTGGCGAGCGCCTCGTCGACCACGGTCTTCAGCGGCAGGAGCTTGCCGCGCCGCCACGAGCCGTCGGCCGTGATCACCGCGACGCAGCCGCCGTCGTCGATGCGGTCCTTCAGCGACTGTGCCGAGAACCCGCCGAACACGACCGAGTGCACGGCGCCGATGCGCGCGCACGCGAGCAGCGCCGCGGCGAGCTCGGGCACCATCGGCATGTAGATCGCGACGCGGTCGCCCTTCTTGACGCCGCGCGCGCGCAGCGCGTTCGCGAGTCGGCACACCTCGGCGTGCAGATCGGCGTAATTCCACACGCGCGTGTCGCCCGGCTCCCCTTCCCAGACGATCGCGCGCTTCGACGCGTGCTCGGCGAGGTGCCGGTCGATGCAGACGGCGCTCGCGTTCAACTTGCCGCCGACGAACCAGCGCGCGAACGGCGCGTTCGACCAGTCGAGCACCTGTCCGAACGGCTGCATCCACGGCAGCTCGCGCGCCATGCGGCCCCAGAACGCTTCCGGCGCGTCGATCGACTCGCGCCACAGCGCGTCGTACTCGGCCTGGCTCTTCAACCGCGCGCGCTGCTGGAACGCGGCGGGCGGCGGGAAGCTGCGGGTCTCCTTGAGGACGCTGTCGATCTCGCTCATGAGCGGGCTCTCGCGGGTGGGGCGCGGAGCCTAGCATCCGATGACGCCGCGCGAGCGTATCCTCGAACGCTCCACCGGCATCCAAGCCCCCGCCATGCAACGCCTCCTGAGCCTCGTCCTCGTCGTCTGCGTCCTCGTCGCCGCGGCCTGCAGCGCGGGGAGCGAGTCGCTCACGACGCGCAGCACCGACACGCCTCCCTCCCCGACCACCGACTCGACTCCTCCGATGAAGCCCACCGCCGAAGAGCTCAAGCAGAAGCTGACCGCGCGCCAGTACCAGGTCACGCAGCAGTGCGGGACCGAGCCGGCGTTCGACAACGCGTACTGGAACAACCACGAGGCCGGGCTGTACGTCGACATCGTCTCCGGCGAGCCGCTGTTCAGCTCGCGCGACAAGTTCGACTCGGGCACGGGCTGGCCGAGCTTCACGCAGCCGGTGCGCGAGGAGAACGTCGTCGAGAAGAGCGATCGCGCCTACGGCATGGTGCGCACCGAAGTCCGCTCGAAGCGCGGCGACTCGCACTTGGGCCACGTGTTCGACGACGGCCCCGGTCCGAACGGGCTGCGCTACTGCATCAACTCGGCGTCGCTGCGCTTCATCCCGGTCGCCGACCTCGCGAAGGAGGGCTATGCCGAGTACGCGGTGCTCTTCGGCGACGCGGCGCAACCGGCCGCGGCGACGAAGACGACCGCCGTGCTCGCCGGCGGCTGCTTCTGGGGCATGGAAGAGCTCGTGCGCGCGATCCCCGGCGTGCTCGAGACGACGGTCGGCTACACCGGCGGCAGCGTGAAGAACGCGACGTACGGCGACGTGAAGACCGGTGCGTCGGGTCACGCCGAGGCGCTGCAGGTCGTGTTCGATCCGGCGGTGCTGAGCTACGGCGCGCTGCTCGACTGGTTCTTCAAGATGCACGACCCGACGACGGTCGATCGCCAGGGCAACGACGTCGGCACGCAGTACCGCTCGGCGATCTTCGCCGCGGACGAAGAGCAGCGGAAGGAAGCGCAGGCGGCGATCGAGCGCGCGGGCAAGTCGGGGCGCTGGAAGCGGCCGATCGTCACGCGCATCGAGAGCGCGGGCACGTTCTGGCCGGCCGAGGAGTACCACCAGGACTACTTGCGCAAGCACCCGGGCGGCTACACGTGCCACTACCTGCGCGACTGAAACGCGCGTAGCGCGCGAGCGTCCGCCGAATCAATCGCCGCGCGGCGTGCACGCGAACGGCGCGCCGGCGATCGTCGACACGCTCGTCTCGAGCGCGCCTCCGCCGAGCAGCGTCCAGTTCGTGCCGTCGAAGCTCGCCGCGTACAGATCCGAGTTCGAGTCCGACAGCAGCGCGAGGATCCGATTGCGATCGGGGAACGGCGCGAGCACGACCGACTCGGTCGTCCCCTTCCCGGCGATCGCGAAGTCCGACTGCAACACCCAGCCCGCACCCGACGTCCACATGCCCCAGTCGATGCGGCCGCTCTGGTTGTCCGCGTAGATCGCGATCGCGGTGCCCGAGGTGCCGAGCCACGCCGCCGCGATCCCGAGGTCGCCGACCTGCGCGGCCTGCGACACGCCGGTGCCGGTCTCCAGGCGCAGCACCGAGCTCCACGCGCTGCCGGTCCAGATGCCGCACTTCGGCTCGCTGCCGGCCGCGGCGTCCTCGAGGCCGGCCATCGCGATGCGGTCGGAGCCCGGCTCCGCGGCTAGGTCGTAGACCGACGGCGTCGTGCCGAGGCCCGAGATGCCCGAGGTCGTCGTCCACGCCGTCGCGCCGGCCGCGCGGCGCGCGTACTTCGCGGCGTTGAGCGGCGCGGCCCAGATCACGAGCGCGTCGCCGCTCGACTCCTCGTACTCGACGTCGAAGCAGCGCAGCGTCGCCGAGCGCAGAGCGATCTCGAGCGCCGCGGCGTTCGCGGTGTCCCAGCTCGTGCCGTTCCACACGACCGCGCGCAGGCCGAGCAGCGCGTCGGCGTAGACCAGCGTGATCTCGTCGGAGCCGCTGCGCGACGCGAGCTCGATCCACGCGACCGCGCCGAGGCCCGGCGCGAGCGTGAACACGCTCGCCTCGTCCGACCACTCGCCCTGGTGGCGCGCGCGGAACTTCGGGTTGGCCGTGCCGTCGGACCACACGCACAGCGCGTCGCCCGAGCCCTCGTACGCGAGCGCGAGGCTGCGCACGCTCGCGCTGCCGCTGGCGACCCAGTCGGCGTCGAAATCGGCGTGCCATGCGTGGCCCGACCAGCGCCGCAGCGCAATGCCGGTCGACGAGGCACCGACCCACGCGCCGGCGACGAGCTCCTCGCCGTCGTCGTGCGGCGACTGCTCGTGCACGAGCCAGCGCAGCGTCGCGCCGGCCGGCGGCGCGCTCAGTTCGGCGCTCAACGTCGACGCGACGCCGTCGAACGCGCGCACGCGCGGTTGGCGCTGCGCGCCCTCGGCGTAGACGACGCGCGCGTCGCCGCCGACGAGCGCGCCGAGCGCATCGGTCGACGCGTCGTAGTGGAACCCGACGTTGGTCGTTCCGCCGTCCGGCGCCGTCCCGTCGAGCACGCCGTCGGTGCGACTCGTGAGGTCCGCGAGCGAGCTGCCGTCGGCGAAGGACAGCAGCTCGGAGAGCAGGCTGCCCGCGTCGAAGGCCGCGCTCGGCCCCGCGGTGTCGAGCTGGAACGCGTCGTCGCCCGCGTTCGCGCCGCCGAGGATTCCGTCGGAGCCGTCGGGATCGACGAAGCTCGGGTTCACCGCCTGGTCGCCGGAACCGAGCGCGAGCCCGAGCCAGTTCGAGCCGGCGTTGCCGAACGAGAAGTTGTAGCTCGACAGCGCGACCGAGCCGACGGCGAGCTCGATGCCGTCGGCGAGTCCGGCCGCGAGCGCGTTGTCCGACAGCGTGACGACGTTGAGCAGCCCGTCGACGAAGAGCTGGTCCGATTCGTCGACGGGCTGC
>SCVU01000560.1 GCA_004296785.1 Planctomycetota bacterium | reverse complement strand
GCCAACTCGCCGGAGTCGAGGCGGGCTCCGTACCTCACGCTTCCGGCGCCGGATCCTCGGTCGCCGTCGCGCGCTCGCCTGCGCCCGCGCGGCCGTGGATCAGCCACAGATTGCGCACGTAGACGAACCAGCCGAAGCCCTGGCCGAGCACGCCGACCGCGTCCTTGCGCCACAAGAAGTACGCGAGCAGCATCGTCGCGCCGATCAGGCTCATCCACCAGAACGCCGGCGGCACGACCGAGCGGCCGGAGCGCTCGCTCGCGAGCCACTGCACGATCATGCGCCCCGTGAACAGCAGCTGGCCGATGAGCCCGAGCGCGACCCACGCGAGCCCCTGCGGCGACGTGATGTTGAACAGCACCTGCAGCCCGCCGCGCGACGCCTGGTCCTCGTACAAGCGCGCCGCGAACTCGTCGGCCGAGTAGTCCTGCTGCGGGCCTTCGAGCGGCGTCACGACGTAGCGGTACGCGCCGCGCTCGTCGCGATACAGGTACGCCTTGTCGTGCGCGCCGCGCAGTTGGACCTTGAGATCGACGCTGTTCGGCGGCCGCGGCACGTCGTGGATCAGGCGCATGCCGAGCCACGTGCACAGCGACACGAACAGCACGATCTCGAGCAACCAGACCCAGCGACGGCGGGGGGCGGCGGCCATTCGGTACACGTTGCACGCTGCATCGCGCATAATCCACCCTGCATGTCGCGCCCCGTTCCGATCGACGGAGGATCCACGGGCGAATCCACTGCTCGGCGCGGCGCGCCGTCGGCCGCGCCGGCGCCGTTGTCGCGCGAGCTCGTCGACGAGCGGATCGACGCGGCGCTGCGCGAGGATCTCGGCGGCGACGACTACCGCGCGGGCGACGTGACGACCGACGCGTGCGTGCCGCGCGAGCGGCGCGCGGTCGGGACGCTGCTCGCGAAGGAGCCGGGCCGGCTCGCCGGGCTCGACGTGTTCTGCCGCGTGTTCGAGCGCATCGACGCCGCGGTCGCGAGCGAGCGCGCCGCGCGCGACGGCGACGTGCTCGCCGCGGGCCAGCGCGTCGCGCGCGTGTCCGGTCCGGCCTGGGCGCTGCTCGCGGGCGAGCGCACGGCGCTCAATTTCGTGCAGCGCTTGAGCGGCATCGCGACGCAGGCCGCGCGCTGGGTCGAGCTCGCGGGCTCGCGCGCGCGCATCCTCGACACGCGCAAGACGACGCCGGGGCTGCGCGCGCTCGAGAAGTACGCGGTGCGCTGCGGCGGCGCGACGAACCACCGCTTCGCGCTCTACGACGAGGTGCTCGTCAAGGACAACCACGTCGATCTCGCCGGTTGCGCGATCGAGGAACTGTTGCCGCGCGTGCGCGCGCGCGTCGGGGCGTCGATGCGCATCACGTGCGAGGCGCGCACGGCGAGCGAAGCCGCCGCGGCCGTCGACGGCGGCGCCGACGTCGTGCTGCTCGACAACTTCACGCCGGCCGAGCTCTCCGCGCTCGTTCCGACGCTCGCTTCGCGCGCGCGCGCCCGCGGCGGCCGACGCGTCGAGCTCGAAGCCTCGGGCGGCATCGACGAGCGCAACCTGCGCGCGTACGCCGACGCCGGCGTCGACCGGATCTCGATCGGCGCGCTGACGCACTCCGTGCGCGCGCTCGATCTGTCGTTCAAGCTGGAGCCGCTCGCATGACGTCCAGCGGCGCCTACCGACCGACCGAAGGCGGCGAAGCCGCCGCACCCGGTCCGTACGGCCGCGGCTTCACGGCGGCGCGCGACCTGCGGCTCAAGTTGCCGAGCACGCACGATGCGGTGCGCCTCGCGCGCTCGATGCTGCGGCACTTCGCGCGGCTGCAGGGCCTGCACGATCGCGAGGTCGAGACACTGATGCTCGTCGCGAGCGAGCTGCTCGCGAACGCCGTCGATCACGGCGGCGGCGCCGCGGCGCTCGACGACTCGCAGCTCGTGCACGGCGCGACGATGGGTCTGCACGTCGTGTTCGTCGGCCACGGCTGGACGCTCGAGGTGGCCGACCAGGGCGGCGGCGATCCGGAGGCCATGCGCCGACGGCTCGTGCCGAGCGCGGCGCCCGCCGAGCTCGACGAGCGCGGCCGCGGGATGTTCCTGATCGCGGAGCTCGTCGACCGCGTCGACGTGCGCCGCACGAGCGACGGCCGCGGGCTCGTCGTCGTCGTCGCGCGCGAAGACGTGCGGCGTTGAGCGCGCGCAAGGGCGTCGGCGCATGTTGAAGTCGGAGCTCGCATGCTGACCCGCATCCTGCGCAGCGCCGGCGACGCGTGCCTGCGTGCGCCGCGCGCGTTCTGGGCCGTCGTCGCGCTGGCGTGGATGGCCGGGATCTGGCTGTTGTCGTCGCTGCGGCCGCCGCCGGGCGCGCCGAGCTTCTGGATCGCGTGGCTGCTGAACTGCGGGCACGCGTTCGAGTTCGGGATGCTCGCGCTGTGGCTCGCGCTCGCGCTGCCACGGCGCGACGCGCCGCGGCGGTGGGCCGATCTCACCGAGGCGCGCGTGCTGCTCGTGTTCGTGCTCGCGATGGTCTGGGCCGTGCTCGACGAGTGGCACCAGTCGCGCGTCGGCGGACGCGACGCGACCGTGTTCGACCTCGCGACCGACGCGTGCGGGATCGCGGGCGTGCTGTGGATCGCGCGGCGCGCGGGCAAGCACGCGGAGGTCGAGCGCGGCGAGCGTGGAATGCGCTGGTCGTTCGCGGCGGCGTTCGTCGCGTGCGCGCTGGCGGGCCTGGCGGCGACGTTGCACTGAGCGGAGCGCGCTAGCATGGGGTCGGGCTCGCGCCGGCCGACGTCGAGCTCGCGACAGCCGATGGTCCGCATCCCGCTCGTTCTGTTCGCCGCGCTCGGCGCCTGCGCACCCGCGTCGCGCGGACCGGTCACCGAGATCGCGTTCGACGCGCGCACCGCGCTCGACGAGCCGGTCGTCGCGCCGCTCGTCGGCGACCGACTGCCGATGATCGAAGTCGAGATCGCCGGCTGCGGCAGCGCGCGCTTCGTCGTCGACTCCGGCATGGAGCTGTCGATGCTCGACCGCGCGTTCGCTCGCACCTGCGGGCTCGCCACGCGCGGCTATGCGTTCGAACTCTCGATCCACACGCCGAGCGGCGCGCTCGAGCGCGTGCACGAGTGCGCGCGCGTCGAGCGCATCGACATCGGCACGGCCGCCGCGTTCGACCTCGACATGCCGCTCGTCGACGTGCGCGCGATTCAGCCGGACGCCGACGGCTTCCTCGGGCAGGACGTGATCGGGGACTGGGCGCTCTTGTTCCACGCCGCGAAGCGCGAGCTCGTGATCCTGCCGGCCGACGACTTGTTGAAGCGACTCAACAAGTTCATCCCGGCGGGCACGCCGATGGAGTCGCTGCCGATCAGCGGCGACAGGCGGATCCTGACGGTCGGGCTCGAGGTCGGTGGCGGTGCGATGCACGTGCCGCTCGACGTCGACACGGGCTCGACGTCGACGACCGTGCCCGAAGCGGCGCTCGATCTGCTCGGCGTGACGGGCGGATCGATCGTCGAGTCGACGACGCTGTCGGGGAAGGAATCGCGGCGCGCGCGGAAGATCAGCGGCTTTCCGCTCGGCAACCAGCGGATCGAGCTCGTCATCGAGAGCAGTCCGATCGACCGCGGCCTGCTCGGTTACGACGCGCTGTCGCAGCGGATCTTCGTGCTCGACGGACCGGGGCGGCGCCTGCTGATCGAGGCGAGCGCGGTGGCACCGTCGCAACCCGCCGCGGAACCGAGCGCGGCGCCCGAATCGCGCTAGACGCGCGGTCGCGGCGCGCCCGTGTCGCGCGAGGAACTCAGCCGCGCGCGAGTCCGAGCGCACGCAGTGCCAGATCGCGGAACGCGGTCAGCGCGATCGGCGCGGCCGCGTCGAGGCCGAGCTCGCCGCGCGCGAGCGAGCTGACGAGCACCGGTCCGTCCTCGCTGCGATCCGGAATCCGCCCGTGGC
>SCVU01000559.1 GCA_004296785.1 Planctomycetota bacterium | reverse complement strand
TGGAGCGGACCGAATGCGGTGATCGACGGCCCGTGCACGTCGGCCCAACCGGCGTGGAACACGCCGGCGAAGTCGCCGTCGTCCGTCGCGAGATCGATCGCGTTCCCCCACACGATCGAATTCGACAGGCGGAACTTCGCCGGCGCGCTCGTGAACTTGCGCAAGCCGGTTCCGCAGCGCGTCACCGTCGAGTCGTCGACGAAGACTGCGTGAGTTCCGAAATTCTTGCCCTGCGCGACGATGCCCTGAGTGCACTGGTCGATCACGCTCGACCGCAGTTGCGTCGCGCGCGAGCTTCCCAGTGCTGTCTTCTGCGTCGAGATGCCCGCGCCCGCGCAGTTCGAGATGCGACAGCGCTCGAACACGAAGCACGCGACGTCGAACGGCCCGAACCAGCCGCCGTCGCTGATCACGGCGCCGTTGCCGCAGCCTTCGATCCGTGCGTCGCGGACGACAAACTCGCCGTTGGGTGAATTCACGCCGACGCTCACGGCGAGCCCCGTGTCGCAGGACAGGGCCACGTAGCGCTCGAGCCGCGGCAGCGAGGCCGCGCCGACGCTGGGCACGGCGCGCAATCCGAGCTGGCAGCTGACCGCGCGCGCATCGCGGAGCACTCCGCTGGAATCGCTGAAATCGAAGCCGTGCACGCAGTCGCGCGCCTCGCAATCCTCGATCACCAGGTTTGCGGCATCCATCCACGCGCCGCGCTGGCACTGATCGAAGCGCAGCCGCGACAGCGACGGGCTCGCGTAGATCGTGTCGACGCCGACGGAGCCGTGGCTCAGCGTCATGTCGGCGAGCAACGTGTTGGGAGCGACTGCGACGGTCCAGTTGAACAACACGGGCACCAGCGGATTCGCGCGCAGCTCCGTCGCGTCAACGCCCGCGCCGACGATCGACACGCCGCCCTCGATCTGCAGCGGGAACTGCTCGCCGAGCGCCGCGTCGTACAGGCCCGGCGCGACGTGTACGACCATGCCAGGGCCGCTGACCGACGCCAGCGCGTGCGTGACCGTCCGCCACGGCGTCGTCTGGCTCCCGTCGCCAGTCGTGTCGCTGCCGAGACCCGCGTCGACGTAGACGTCGGCCGCGGGCAGCGCGGCGGAGATGGAAGTGAAGACGAGGGTCGCGAGTGCGAGTGCGAGGATGCGCATGTCGGCGAGCTCAGGGAACGACGTCGAAGCCGGCCGCGTTCGTCGGCGCGAGCGTGCTCGCGCGCACGACCGCCGCGAAGTCGAGGCGCGCGCCGACCAGCGCGGCGAGCGACCCGGCGGACAAGTCGAGCAGCGCGTTCGCGCGCCCGTCCGCGTCGAGCACGCCGACGCCGCCGGTGAAGTACGGCACCGCGCCCGCGCTCAGCGTGAACGCGAGCAGCGGATCGGGATTGAGCGGCAGGTGGATGCCACCCTGCAGCGTGAGACCCGGCTGCGTGCCGGACGCGCTCGCGAGCACGAGGTACGGCTGCGCGGCGAGCGCGGCGCCCGCGTTGATGGTCAGCGGCACCGCGACGGGCGCGCTCGCCGCGACGACGTCGAATCCGCAGTGCAGCGGCACCAGCGGATCGACGCGCAGCGAAAGCGGCGGGTACAGCTGCACGGTGTACGCGCCGTCGGCGACGCGGATCGCGAACGCGCCGTTCCCCGCGCTGGTCGACGCGGTCAGCGCGAAGCGGTAGCTGCCGTCGCCGAGATCGGCGACCGGGCCGATCGACGCGAGCCCCGCCGGGCCGGAGATCTGCGCGACCGTGATCGCGTTGCCGCCGCTCGAGAGCGGCGTGCCCGCGAAGTCCGCCAGGCGCACGGTCACCGCGAGCGCGTCGTGACCGTCGGCGACGAGCGACTGCGCGCTCGGCGTCGCGCTGCTGGTCAGGTGATCCGGATGCCCGACGTGGTCGAGCTTCCACTGCGCGAGCTTCGCGGAAAGCTGCAGCACCGGATCGGGATCCGACGCCTGCGAGTCGGCGCCCGCGACGTTCAGCCCGAGGTAGTGGCCGCCGTTCGCGCAGCCGGTCGCGAACGAGCACGTGCCGAGCGGATCGCCGACGCGCGCGAGCACGAGGAAGCCGCAGTGCGCGGACTTGTTGAACGACGCCGGCGGCGAGCCGCAGCTCGTCGGCGCGATCTGGCTGCACGAACAGCGCCCGTCGCCGCCGAACGCGCGCGCGGCCTCCATCGCGGCCATCACGCGGTCGGCGAGCGAGCCGCTGGCCGCGAGCAGCGCCGTCTCGGCCGCGTACACGACCGGGTCGCCGGTCAGCACGTTGCCCTGGATCGCGTATCTCAGCGTGCCGACCGAACCGATCACGCCTTCCTTCCCCTCGCCCGCGAACTGCCCGGTGAACGTGATCGGCGCGCCCGCGAGCGACGTGATCCCGTACTGGCGGCTCTGGTGATTGGAGTCGGTCGCCGCGAGGTGCGCGAGGATTTGCGCGGGCGCGACGCCCTGCTGCAGCTCGTTCCAGATCAGCAGGCGATTCGCGCCGGTCGCGTCGATCATCGACTGGCACGCGGCGGCGCCGACGCCGGGCACGACGACCGCGAGGTTCTTCTGCAGGTTGAAGTTCGCGATGCACGTCGCGGACGAGATGCACACCTCGCCGGTCAGCGTGTCGACGACGACGACCGACCACGTGCTCGACGTGACCGGCGCGAGCGCGGCCGCCGCGACGAGCGGGAGCAACGAGCGGATCGACTGCGCAACGCGGATCACGGCAGCACCTCGAAACCCGCGGCGTTGGTGGCGACGAGCGGCGACGTGCGCACGAGCGCCGCGAAGTCGATGCGCGCACCGGCGAGCGGCGCGAGTGCGCCCGGGCCGAGCGCGAGCGCCGCGCTCGCGCGCCCGTCGGCGTCGAGCGTGCCGATGCCGCCGGGGAAGAACGGCAGCGGCCCCGCGTGCACGGTGAAGTCGAGCAGCGCGTCCGCGTTCAGCGGCAGGTGCACGCCGCCCTGCAGCGTCAGCCCCGGCACGGTGCCGGACGCGCTCGCGAGCACGAGGTAGGTCTGGCCGGCGAGTGAGGCGCCGGCGTTGAGCTGGAGCGGCACGACGGCGCCGGCGGCCGCCGACACGCCGTCGAACCCGCAGTGCAGCGGAGCCAGCGCATCGACGCGCAGCGCGAGCGCCGGATACAGCTGCGCCGTGAACGTGCCGTCGTCGACGCGGATCGCGTAGGTCCCCTCGCCCGCGCTCGCGCCCGCGACGAGCTCGAACTGGTAGCGGCCGTCGCCGAGATCGGCGACCGTCCCGACGGTCGCGAGCCCGCTCGGCCCGCTCTGCGCGGCGATCGAGAGCGCGGCGCCGCCGTGGCCGATCGGCGTGCCCTCGAGATCGCGCAGCTCGACCGTCACGACGAGCGCGCTCTTGTCGTCCGCGACGAGCGACTGCGCGCTCTTCACCGCGCTGCTGGTCAGGTGATCGGGGTGGCCGACGTGTGCCGCGTGGAACGCCGCATACTTGGCGGCGAGCTGGAACACCGGATCCGGATCCGCCGCCTGCGCGTCGAGCCCGGCGACGTTGAAGTCGAGGTAGTAGCTGCCGGTCGCGCAGCCGTTGTTCGTGCACAGGCCGAGCGTGTCGCCATGGCGCGCGAGCAGCATGAACCCGCAGTGCGCGGTCTTCGTGAACGACGGCGGCGGCACGCCGCAGCTCGTCGGCGCCGACGGACTGCACGAGCAGCGGCCGTCGCCGCCGAGCGAGCGCGCGGCCTCCATCGCGGCGAGCACGCGCTCGGCCAGCGAGCCGTTCGTCGCGAGCAGCGCCGTCTCGGCCGCGTACACGACCGGATCGCCGGTCAGCACGTTGCCCTGGATCGCGTACTTCAGCGTGCCGACCGAGCCGGCCACTCCCTCCTTCGCCTCGCCCGCGTTGTTGCCGGTGAACGTCACCGGATCGTGATCGAAGTCGACGATCCCGTACTGGCGCGCCTGATGCGATCCATCGGCCGCGGCGAGCAGGTCGAGGATCTGCTGCGGCGACTTGCCGAGCTGCAGGTTCTTCCAGATCTTCAGCCGGTTCTGGCCGGTGAGGTCGATCAAGCTCTGCGCGGCGCCGGCGCCGTGCGCGGGCACCAGCGCGGGTAGCTTCGACTTCAGGTTGAACGACTCGATGCAAGTCGCGGAGGCGATGCACACCTCGCCCGTCGCGAGGTCGACGACGACGACCGACCAGGTCGCGTTCAGCACGCTCGAGAGCGCTGCACACGCGAGCGCGGCACTCGCGTTCCGAAGGAGAGAGGGCATCCCCCTAGCCTACCCGGCCGCGCTCGGAACGGACGGTCCGGCCGCGACGCGCGCGCGCAAGTGCAACGCGAGCGCGAGGCACGCGAGCGCGAGCGCGGAACCGGCGGCGAGCCACAGCGCGCGCCGCCAGTGCGTCGGCTCGTAGACGAGCACGACGCGCGACTCGCCGGCGGCGAGCTCGACCGCCTGGAACGCGAGATTCGATTCGAGCACCGGCTGCTCGACGCCGTCGACGAAGGCGCGCCAGCCGGGGAAGTACGCGCGCGACGTCGACAGGAGCGCGGGGCGCGCACAGCGCGCGACGAGCTCGACGCGGCACGGCGCCTCGCTGACGAGCTCGACGCCGCGCGGCGCGACCGGCGCGTCGTTCGCGCGGAAGTCGGCGTCCGCGTACAGCGCCGCGCTGTCGATCGTAGGCACCGCGCGCGGCTGCTGTCGCACGAGCACCGCGCACGCGCCGGGATCGAAGCCGGGCGCGCGCAGCGCGCGCAGCCCGTCCGCCGCGCCCACCGCGACGCACGCCTGCTCGACCAGGTAGTCGCGCGGCAGTGCGTGCGCGTAGCGGTACAGCCCGTACTGGCGGATGCGCGCGACGTGCTCGAACCGGTCGGTGTGGAACGCGTAGTCGTGCACGAGCGAACCGGGCAGCGCGCCGTCCGCGCCGCGCAGCGCGACCGCGCTCGACAGCGGGTTCGCCGTGCACCACGCGGAAATCGCGGCGCCGGGCGTGCCCGCTTCGCCGCTGACGCTGAGCTCGTACGCGCGCGGGCCGGACTCGGGCTGCGCGGCGAAGCTCAGCACGATCCAGCGCCCCGGCAGCGCCGAGCGCGGCTCGTAGGCCTGCTCGAAACTCGCCGCGCGATCGAACAGCCCCGCGCCGTCGACGACGAGTTCCGCGAGCACGCGTTGCTCGCTCGGGCTCGAGATCGCGATGCGCGCGCGCGCCGCCTGCGCGGTCGGCGGCGCGGCGAGCCACACGGCGACCGAGGAGAGCCCGGCGCGGCCGGGGCGCACGGTCTGCGTCCACGCGCGGCCGGCGCACAGCTCGAGCGGCTCGAGCGCGCGGCTCGGCCGGTTCCAGCCGGCGCGCGCATTGCCGCTGTCGAGCGGCAGCCAGTCCCAGCGCGCGAGCACCCACTGCACGCCGAACAACTGCAGCGCGAGCTCGGGCAGCCGCAGCGTCGGCCGCCAGTTGTCGTCGAGGCTGCACAGCTCGCGGTACAGCCGATCGTGATCGCGCACCCACAGCGCGTCGTAATTCGTCGGCAGGCGCAGCGCGTACGCGATGTTCGTGCACGGCGGGAGCGTGTCCTCGCCGACGACCGCGACCGTCGCGTCGCCGACCGCGCGCGCGAGCTCGGCGGCGGGCGCGGCCTGCGCGAAGTGCTGCTCGTCGCGCGTCAGCGGGTTGTACGCGCGCCACTGGATCGCCGGCAGCGCGAACGCGACTGCCGCGAGGCACCACGCCGCCGCGTGCGGCAGCTTCCCGCCGCGCGCGAGCGCGAACGCCGACCACGCGGCGACGACGAGCGCGCACGCGCTCGCGCACAGCCAGTACTGGCCCTCGACGTAGCGCTCGACGGCGAGCACGTGCTCGATCTCGGCCGCGGTCGCGCGCAGCGCGAGCCACGCGCCGACCGCACAGGCGCCGAGCACGAGCGCGGCCAGCGCCGCGGCCGCGACGCGCCGCGCGCGCGGCTGGATCGAGCGCGCGGCCGCATCGACGCCGCACGCCGCGGCGACCGCGAGCGCGAACGACCACAGCGGCTGGCTGCGGTTGAACGGCGCGAGACCGATCAGCGGCACGTCGGAGAGCAGCGTCGCCGCGCCGAACAGATCGTGCGCGTAGATCCACCACAGCGCGGCGCAGCACGCGAAGAAGTCGGCCAGTCGCCGGCGCGACAGCGCGAGCCCCGCGGCCGCGCAGCCGAGCAGCGCCGGGCCGGCCCAGGCCATGTTCGCGAGCTCGTAGTTCGGCGCCGGGACCGCGTGCGAGTACAGCGCGCCGCCGCCGGGGTTGCCGAGCACGTTCGCGAACGCCTGCAGCGGCCACAGGTCGGCGCGCAGCGGCGTCTGCGCACCGCTGCGCTGCTCGAGCACGCGCGAGTGCTCGAGGTACTCGAGGAACGGCAGCACCTGCGGCAGGCACAGCCCCGCCGACAGCGCGGCGACCACGAGCAACAGCGCGCCGAGTCGCATGAGCCGCGCCGTCGGTGCGAGCGCGCGGCGCCACGCGAGCACGAGCCGCGCGAGTGCGTACAGCGCGGCGAAGCCCGCGCAGAAGAAGAACGTCTCGGGATGGCCGGCATACAGCCCGCCGACCAGCGCGGCGGCGAGCCCGAGCAGCGGAGCTGCGAGTCGTGCGTCGCCGCGCTGCGTCCGCTGCAGCGCGACCTCGACGCAGTACAGCGCGGCCGGCAGCACGGCGGTGACGCCCGAGTGCGGGTAGGCGAGCAGCAGCA